>OMQK01000239.1 GCA_900313205.1 uncultured Bacteroidales bacterium
AGTGGGGTCCTCGATCATCTTTGCGGTTTCGCGGTACTGCACGTCAAAGCCGCCGATGCCGGAACCCACATATACGCCCAGGCGGTAGGGGTCTATGTTTATATCGGCCTCAAGACCGGACTGCTTCATGGCCTGCCAGGCGGCCGCCATTGCATAAAGGGTGAAGTTGTCCTGCTTGCGGATGAAGGGCTTGTCCATGCCGTACTGCTCCGCGTCAAAGTCTTTCACCTTGCCGGCGAAGGTAACGGGCATGTCCTTGAATTCCTCCACGTAATCAATGCCGCAAACTCCGTCAATGAGGTTTTTCCAGAATGTGTCCACATCCTTTCCCACGGAGGAAATAACCCCCATACCTGTCACTACTACTCTTCTATCCATATATTGAAGTTTTTTCTTTCATAATTATCTCTGCGCCCTCAACGATGTCAAGGACAATCTCGCGGGCCGATTCTTCCTTCCGGCACATCCCCGCCACTTCTCCGGCAAGGAAGCTGCCGCCGGCAAGGTCTCCGTCAAAGACGGCCTTCCGGAGGGAACCGGTGCCGAAGGCGCGGATTTCATCGGCCGATACTGAAGGGTCTCCCTCCATTTTTGCAAACTGCTTGGAAAATGGCGTCTTAAGGCCCCTCACGGCATCCTGGAGGCTGCGGCCGGTTACCATTGTGCCTATGTCCGACGCCTTCACAAGCCTTTCCTTGTAGACCGGGTGGATACGGCATTCACGGGCCATCAGGAAGCGGGTTCCAAGCTGCACGCCGCATGCTCCCAGCATGAAAGCCGCTGCTGCCCCACGGCCGTCGAAAATGCCTCCGGCTGCAATCACGGGGATGTTTACGGCATCCACAACCTGAGGCACAAGGGCCATGGTGTGAATCTCCCCAATGTGGCCGCCGGACTCTGCCCCCTCTGCCACAACTGCGGTTGCGCCCAGCTCCTGCATCTTGATGGCATAGGCCACAGATGGCACTACGGGTATCACCTTGATGCCGGCCTCCTTCCACATGTCCATGTACTTTGCTGGAGTCCCTGCGCCGGTGGTGACTATCTTCACGCCTTCTTCCACAACAAGGGAAGCAATTTCCGCTGCATCCGGGGCAGCAAGCATGATATTCACGCCAAAGGGCTTGTCCGTGAGCGTACGTGCCTTGCGGATTTCCTCACGTACAGCCTCCTTTCCATAATTCACGGCCGATATAAGCCCCAGCCCGCCGGCCTCTGACACGGCTGCGGCAAGGGATGAATCGGCAATCCAGGCCATCCCGCCCTGAAAGACGGGGTAGCGGATGCCTAATATGTCGCAAATTACGGATTTTAGCATCCTGCAAATATACTACTTTTTCTTGGAACGGCGGCGCCTTTCACGTATGCGCATGGCACTTTCCACCATAAGCTGGTCCTGGAAGCAGCTGCGTGCCGCCAGGATATTGCATATGAAGATGATGAGGGGGAAGATTACGGTCCAGCTGAAAACCGGCCCCTCCCAGGTGAAATACATCCACGCAAGCCATCCCTGCATGCCCAGCGCCACAATTGCGCCAAGGGTTGAGAGCCTCATCTGAAGGATGAGGGACTTGATGCCAGTATGAGGTGGAAACCATCCCGTCAGGATCTGCCACATGATAAGCTGTCCCAAAACACAGGGCAAGCACCAGGCCGAAAGAGATGGCCAGATAAAGCGTTTGAAGTCTTTGCCACATATCAGATGAGCTATTTAATGACGGCAAGGCCCTCAACGTGCTTTTCTATATTGGGGCACTGGAGGCCGCTGGCATCTATATTGGCAGTGCCAGAGACGGTGAGTTTGGCATAATCTGCAGTCCCTGATACAGAGCCGCGTCCGGCACCCTTCAGGTCTATCTCAAGTTTCTCTACCTGTATGTTGTTTAAGTCAAATTCTCCTGCGCCGTTGATGTTGAGGTCAAGGGTGGGGACTGCAATTCCGTTAAAGTCCAGTTTCCCGGCGCCGTCAATCTCTATTTCAAGTTCCTCTTCCGACCTGTAGCCACCGGGAAGATGAATCTCAGCGGCGCCCTCAATATTTATGGTTCTGATGAAAGGAGTCTGGACAAGGACCTTGTACAGGGTGGCACTTATGTTCACGTGATCTTTGGTGGCGATGACAAGATCTCTGCCTTTTAACTGGTAGTCCAGATAGTCGTAGACTTCCTGGTTGGCGGAGACTATCACATTGAATTCATCGGCCCTTATGAAATCTATATGGGCAGCGCCTTCTACGGTGATGCCGGTAAACCCGGAAAAGTCCAGAGCCTTCTCAACTACATCTCCGCCGCATTTTACGGTNNNNGTTTTTCCGCCTCTTACGATGCTCACGCATGAACTCAGGATCATGGCCAGTGAAAGGATGATTGCTATCTTTTTCATATGAAAGTCATTTTCAGTCACGCAAAGATATGAAAAAATATCGTACCTTCGCAGACAGGCATTTACATATTTTTATGGATACTTCAAAAAGAGAAATATGGATTGACTGGATGAGGGTGGCGGCCTGTTTTATGGTTATGCTTACACACAGCTGTGAGCCTTTCTATCTTGGTGGGGAGGGCTCCCTTGTCCTGAGTGAGGCCGATGCCTTCTGGGTTGCGGTCCTTAACACCCTGCCGCGCGCTGCCGTGGCCCTGTTTGTGGTAGCTTCCAGTTATCTCCAGTTTCCCCTGCATTATTCCACCGGTGAGTTCTTCAGGAAAAGGGCCGTGAGGATACTGGTCCCGTTCCTTATCTGGACTGTCGTCTACGCCCTTGTGTGGGGAGAACCCGTACAGAATTTCAAGGACCTCCTTCTCAACTTCAATTATGCGGCTGGGCACCTGTGGTTTGTGTACATGATTGCGGGGCTGTATCTTGTAATGCCTCTGATGTCTCCATGGGCAGAGAAAGTGGGCAGGAAGGAACTCCTGGTGTATCTTGGAATATGGCTCTTTACCACGCTTATCCCGTTCATCCGTCAGTGGGCAGGAGGCCCGGCGCCGGTTATTTACGGCCCTTCAGGCATTCCCAATCCGGCCAAGTTCCCGCTGTGGGGAGAGGCAAGTTGGAACACATACGGGCTGTTCTATTACATGAGCGGCTTCATCGGCTATCTTCTCCTTGGCCTGTACTTCCGTAAATTTGTCCCGGAACTTTCCTGGAAAAAGACCCTCGCCATTGCCCTTCCGCTGTTTGCGGGCGGTTTTGCCATAGGCTCCGTGGGCTTTTTCCGCAGCGTCATGGCAGACTCCGGCGGCATCTTCCCCTTCGAGGGCCCCGTGGGCCTTGCCGCCCTTTGGGAAATCCCCTGGATGAACGACGGCCTTGCCGTTGCCCTAATGACCATCGCCTGGATCCTTCTTTTCCGTAAGATCAAGGCCCGTAATCCCTTCTACCGCAAGGTCCTTGTTCCGGTATCCGATGCCGGTTACGGGATGTACCTTTGCCATCTTCTCCTCCTTGGGGCTGTATCGGCCTGGATAAGAGGTATGGCATTGCCAACGCCCGTGCAGATTCTTGCCACAACTGTCATTTCCTTTGTTGGCGTTGCGCTCTTCGCTGTCCTTGTACGCCGCATTCCCAAGGTGGGAAGGCTTATCATTGGCTGATTCTATGATTCACGTAATGGGCATCATCAACCTGACGCCGGACTCGTTCTATGCGGGGAGCCGGACGGCAGCATGCGAGTTTATGCCCAAAGTGCGTCAGATGCTCTCTGACGGGGCCGATGTAATAGACATCGGCGCCTGCAGCACCCGCCCCGGCGCTCCTCAGCCCTCCATTGAAGAGGAATGGCAAAGGCTGGAGCCGGCGCTTTTGGAGATGGCACGGAACACCCCTCCGGGGGACTCCGGTCGCTTCGCTCCCTCCGGCCCCTCCCACTGCCATAAATGCCGGATTGGAAGCAAGCTTCCATCCGTCCCTTCTGTCAGCGGGCCCCTCCCCCTATACTTGTCCGGGGGTGGACAAGCCCCCGGAGGGGTGTCCCGCGCCATCTCCATCGACACTTATCGGCCTGAAATAGTCAGAAGGGCCTATGAGATCATTGGGCCGTTTATTGTGAACGACGTTGGCGGCGGAGAGGAGGATATGCTCAGGACCGTTGGAGAACTGGGCCTTCCGTACATTGCCATGCACGGCAGGAAGCCGCAGGGAGACGTGATTGAAGATATCCTTGGCTTCTTCAGGGGCTTTGCCGTGAGGGCGGAAGCCAACGGTGTGAAGGAGTGGATCCTTGATCCAGGGTTTGGTTTTGGAAAAGACATCGATCAGAATTACGAAGTTCTGAACCGGCTTGATAAACTGAAAAAGGCCGGAAGGGATATCCTGGTGGGCATTTCCAGAAAGAGTATGATATACAAAAAATTAGGCATCACCCCGGAAGAGGCGATGCCTGAAACTCTTGCTATGGAAAGGATTGCCCTTGAGAAGGGCGCAACCTGGCTGAGGGTTCACGACGTTCCGGAAACCGTACAGATGGTGCGGGACTATTCCACTATGTATACGTCGTCTCCCGGGGCGGCAAAGTGATAGGTTTCCCTGGCAAATGATTCCAGAGAGTCCTTATTCTCCGTAAGGGCCTTGTACTCTGCGTCCATGGCCTTGATCTCCTCCTTGAGACGGGCCATTTCCTTTTCCTGGCTCTTGACCTCCATAGTGGCCTTGACCCAGTTGAGGACGCTGTTATGGGACAGGAAAAGAAGGACTACGGCAACAACCGTGGTCACAATTATCACAAACGGGATGAAATAATTGTGATCTTTGCGTTTGAGCCACGCTAACCAGTCTTTCTTTTTGCCTTCTTCCATACTATACCCTGTCAATATTACCGTAAGGAGCCTTGAGCGGGATGCGCTTGAAGGCCATGATGCAGAGCACTAGGGCTGCAAGGCCTGCGATGTATACAACCACATAGGTAGACCTTCCCATCATGTCAATCCAGAAGTCGTACTCTGACAATGAGGGGATCTGGGCGCAGATGACGGCAAAGCCGTTGTTCACAAAGTGAATGAGCATGGTAAGCCAAAGGCAGCCTGTCTTATAGTAGACATAACCCATCACAACGCCAATGATGAAGGCGTTGAGGGCCTGCCATGGGTTCATGTGGATAACGGCAAAGAAGAGGGCGCTAATAACTATTGCCCAGCCTGGTTTCATCTTGGTGAGGAGGCCTCTCAGGACCATACCGCGGCACAGCCACTCCTCAAAGATGGGCGCGAAGATGGCAGTAAGGAGGAAGGAGCTCCAGAAAGGACCGCCGGTCATCTGCTCCAGCACTGCCGATATCATGTCATAGAACTCTTTGAGTACAGGCACGGTATCCGTCACCTTCATGTTGAGGTAGTTGGGTAGATCGGCCGATATCATGGTGGCAAAGGAAATGACCAGGGTGATAAGGGCTATGCTCCACCACTTGAACGGGCCGAAATTGGCGCTGGAAAGCTTGTACCCGGGGTCAAAGAGCATG
>OMQK01000238.1 GCA_900313205.1 uncultured Bacteroidales bacterium
GAGACAAATACCCCACTGCCATACCCTTGTCACCACCGGCCAGAAGGCCACGGAGGTTGTAGCAGGGGCCTTCCACTGCCACATCCCTCCCGTTGGTGGATGGGTGATGATTGATTCCATAAAGTTCTGGCGGATGCCGTCCACCTCACGGGCGTATCCAATGCCGCTGGAGAAAAAGGCGGAGGCATACCGGAAGTTGTTCCCGCCGCATAAGAAACTGATACTGTGGGACCTTGACGGAACGCTCATAGACACCCTGGAGGACCTTGCCGCAGCGGTGAATCACGCCCTGAAACTTCGTGGTCTCCCCCTCCACAGTGTGGCCGAATACCGCAAGATGGTGGGCCACGGAGTCCGGAACCTTGTGAAACAAGCTCTGGAGGCTTCGCTTGCACAAGACGCATCTGCCGGCCCGGCGGCTGAAGGAAATTATTTTTCGGGACGGTGCCCGAAAAACCAATTTCCTTCAGCCATCGCAAGCCCTACGCTCGCAGATGCGTCGTACATTGACGCGGCGCTTGCGGATTTCAAGGAGTATTATTCAGCGCACATTGATGTGCATACAAGGCCGTACCCGGGGATGCAGGAACTGCTCACTGAGCTGCAGGCAAGGGGCGTGAAGATGGCGGTGGCTTCCAACAAGTTCCAGGAGGGCACGGAGCACCTCATCAGGGAGTTTTTCCCTGATATTCAGTTTGTTGCAATCCTAGGAAACAGGCCGGGGTACCCACTGAAGCCGGATCCGGAGATAGTGCGGGAAGTGCTGGCCCAGGCCGCCGGCACGGGAACTGAGGGCCGAGACGAAGGCTGCAACTCTGCCGGCACGGGAGCTGAGGGCCAAGGCCATAAAGCTGCCGGAGCGGCAGACATCGGCCCTGAAGACGCCATAATGGTTGGGGACTCCCCTACCGATATGCGCACGGCCGCAAACGGCGGGATTGATGCCGTGGCGGTGAGTTGGGGCTACAGGACAGAAGAGGAACTGTCCGGACACCAGATAGCACATTCCATAGAAGAACTGCGAAGATTACTATGTTTTACGTAAGTGACCCAATATCAACGCCTCCGGAGGCATTTGCCACCAGGCTCCAACAAACTGTCTATGAGACGTTTGCGGCAAAGGGCATCGCCTTCACGCGGGTAGATACGGACCCCGGAATAACGATGGAGGACTGCCAGCACATAGATGCAAAAATCGGCATCCATATTGTGAAAACCATCTTTCTCTGCAACAGGCAGGAGACTAAGTTCTACCTCTATGTAACAAGCGACGATAAACCCTTCGTAACCAGGGACTTCTGCGCCGCCATGGGAGGGATTCCGAGGGTTTCTTTTGCATCGGCCCGTAAACTATGGGAACTCACCGGGGTGGAGGTTGGCGCAACAACCATCCTCAGCGCAGTGCTGCCGGAAGCCGCAAACGTTCATCTTGTGATGGACGCCGGAATCTCCAAGGCCGATTATTTTGCCTGTACGGACGGCACCCCCACCTGCTTTGTGAAAATACGCACGCAGGACCTCATTGATAAATATCTGGAAGGCAGGAAGTTAACTCTTATCTAAACACCTTTCTGCCAGGCCATAAGGACCACCACGCCGCTCACAATCAAAATGACCAGGCTCAGGAAAAAGCCGTACATAATCCCCGTCTTGAACCCCAGCCCCAGGCCTTTTTTCCACCCCACCCCAAGCCACTGGCAGTAATCCACCGTCAGGAGCGCCAGCATCAGGAGCACGTTCACGGACCCGCTCTCCCCAAAAGTGAAAAGCAGGGCAAAAAGCATAAAGAAACTGAACTGACAGAGGACATAGGCCGATGCCGCCGCCGTGGCGGACATCCCCAACCTGAAGCGCCTGAGCCCAACGGACATAGCCAGCCACAGCAGGATGAACTGCCCTATGAAAAGCGGGATTCCCTGGCTTCTCAAAGTGCCCTCCAGCGCCGCCAGGGCCGATTCCCCCCTGTTTGTCACAGCCTCAGGATGCTTGTCCAGATTGAGATATGTGTAGCCCTTGTTCATAAGGGTGGCAATATTGTAGAGCAGATGCTGACCACGGGTATCGGCCAAACTATCATACTCCTCCTTGAACTCCTGGGCATCATTCATCTTGTCCAGGAAAGAGTCTTCCCTATGCTGCACCGGGGCCAGTACGGCCGATACAAGCGCAAAGAAAGCGTAGAATATGATGAGCGCAGTGAGCGGAGCCAGATACCGCTCGTGGTCACCGCGGATGTAATCCCGGATCAAATACCCGGGCCGGAAAAGAAGGTGCGTGAAGGTGCGCTTGGCATCATCGTTAAGGAAAGGGATGCTGTCAAAAGCGCCCTTGTAGAAGTCTCCCTTACGTTTACCGGTAGCCTCCACAGACTTTTTCCATGGCAGGTAACCCAGTTCCTGCCATATCCGGAATGCCCTCCAGCGGGTTTTCAGCGAGTGTTTTGTCATATTCTCTGTCTTTATCCGGCACATCTCCGGCGGTTACAAAGATAAGAAAATAAACGCTATCTTTGCACTATGGAAATCATTGAACTCAATACGCTCAAGGAGCAGGATATCCAGGACCTTCTGGGCCTTTTGGAAGTGCTGGACGGCAGCATCAAAGTTAAGCCGGATATTCTGAAAGCGGCGGCGGAAGCTCCTGAGACCCACCTCTTTGCGGCGGTGGAAGACGGAAGGATAATCGGCACTGCAAGCCTATGCATCACACATCATCCGCTGGGTCTCAAAGGCGGCATTGAGGATGTGGTGGTGAGCCCTGAGGCGCGGGGAAGACATATCGGCCGGAAACTTATGGAGCATATCATTGAGTTTGCGCGTACGCTTGCTCCTATTGAGTTGCACCTTACTTCCCGCCCCTCAAGGGAAAAGGCCAATCTGCTGTACCAGGCCCTTGGATTCCGGCAGCACAACACCAACGTTTACAAAATGAGCCTATGAAATCCACCATCACAGAGGAGAAAAAGTGGACCATCCTGTCCTCTGAATACCTTATAAGGCGGCCCTGGCTCACGGCCAGGCGTGACGTGGCGCAGCTTCCGGACGGGCGCATCAACAATGAGTACTACGTTCTGGAATACCCGGACTGGGTGAACATCATTGCCATTACGGAGGACGGAGATTTTGTGATGGAGAGACAGTATCGGCACGGC
>OMQK01000323.1 GCA_900313205.1 uncultured Bacteroidales bacterium
TGCCCTGTGAAGGTGGGCGCTTCCGGCTCCGCCGTGCCCGCTTGCGCAGAAAATGCGCACGTAGTCTATGAAGTTCGATTCTGCCATAACGCTGCAAAGGTAGTGATTCTTTTTGATTTCCAGAAGTACAGTTATGTACGCGTTTAGTACCGGAAGGTGGAGAAAAAGATGCTGTTTATGTGTTTTAGAGGCTTTTCCACATAAAAGTGTGGTGTTTTTCGGTATTTTTTTGTATATTTTTGTAGTGGTTTTTATGTAATCGCCTTATGGAACTCGACGAAGCCACTGACAAAATCTCCCTGACGGACAAGGAAGTCGCCATCCTCCGACTCATTGCCGCCGGCCAGTCTACCAACAGAATTGCCCATTCTATGAGCCTGAAACCGTCCACCGTGATGTGGTATCGGAAGCGGCTTCATATGAAGTTCAAGGTCCACAATATGGCGGAACTTCTCTATAAGGCCATAGAGCAGAAAATCCTATAGCACGACGAAATCATCAAACATCCATATTATGAAAAAAAATACCGTTTTATTCCTATGCGCAGCCCTGCTGGCTGCCGCATCTTGTGGCAACAATTCCAACAATAACAAGGGCAAGAGCGAAGAGCCTAAGGCTGCCACCAAAGCCGAGGCCGGAAAGAAGATGGACATCGGCGACAAGTTCGCTTTCGCCGGTCTTGAGTCCTCCAAACTCGTCCCTGCCTGCGCCAAGGAAATCAGTGAGATGGAGACGCCTGTCCGCTCCGAAAGCCGTCCGATGAAAGATGCCGCCTATTTCTATACCGGCACTACCTCCACCGACATCACCATCGAGCAACTGGACGAATTCCTCGCCACAGCTTATGATGCGGCCAGAGCAGCTGCTTCAGACGGCAAGGTTTATAAGAGAGGTTCATACGGCGACACCAAGCTGGGTGCCGAGATTACGGAGCCTTACAAGTGCACGGGTTCAAAGCCCCTGGCCGACTGGAGTTGCGTTTATAAGCACGACGGTTTGTGGTACTCCCTTACCGTAAGGCACGCCAGACAGGACGAGAAGTTCAAGAAAGAGTATCCCGGCAATTACTGCGGATTCGCCATTATTGTGACGGAATACTTTATCGACGAATAAAATTTGACAATCATCAACCAAAAAACTAATCCAAACATGAAAAAAGTTCTTTCAATTTTATTGACCGCTATTGCTATAGCAACAATGGTCAGTTGTTTCCCTACGTCAACAGTAAACTCTGATGGAACGGAAAACAGTTCCGAGAATGGTGACGGCAATGGGAACGGCAACGGGAATGGTGGCGAAAATGGAAACGGAAATGGCGGCGACAACAGTCAGGCGACCAAACTGTCTAATTCCAAATATTACAAGTTAAGAGATTACGCTGGCGAAACCACGGAAACGACCGTTACTTTCGGCAAGGGCAACGAGGTAGAGTACCACGTTGTCTGGAACTGGTTGGAGGGAGGAAGCAGCTATGCTGCATCCGGCGATATAACCTATCGCGGGACTTACACCTATACCGACACCGGCAATGGCAATGTCCTGAAATGCGAGGGCACTCTCACGATGAAGGATATCAATGATTCCAGCAAGGAGTACAAGACCAAGTACTACGCAGAAGGAGACAACCTCAAGATTATCGAGGCTGCTCCTAACGGAGATACGATTAACCTCGAAAAGGTGAAGGAATAGTTCTTCCGTATGAAACGTCTTTTACTGATTATCCCGATACTGCTGATGCTCGTTTCCTGCAAATTCACAGGAGGGCGGCAGCAGTCGTCGGATTCCGGCGTCGCTGAAACGATTCTTGAAAAAGTCGGAAGCGCCCTGGAGTCCCTGGAGCAAGCCGAAGACCAGGCCCGTGCGGAAGCCGATCATGCACGCTACCAAGAAAAGGAGGAAGAAGTGTTTGAGGAACAGGCAGAGCCCGAACCCGATCCTTGGTACAACCACGATTTCTCCCTGGTCTATGTGCAGCACAAGTACGCCACGCCGTCAAGACCGGCTCCGGATCTGGATGAGACCTACTCGATTACCCGCGTCGATGACAAGGTG
>OMQK01000236.1 GCA_900313205.1 uncultured Bacteroidales bacterium
TCGGCCCCGTATTCCCTGACGGAAGGAATCCTGTCCCCTCCTTTCAGTTCCCCTGACAGAATGCGGTCGCAGATGACATCCACAATCTGGAGGTATATTGGTTTATCTGTATTGAAGTTCATAGCCTGTTAATGTTGAAGGGTTTTGATTCTGTGCCATACTCCCCATCCAAGGCCCACTGAGCAGAGGCAGGAGAATATTACGCCGCCATTGATTATTCCATTTGTCCAGCGGACAATGGTGTCTTCG
Organism: uncultured Bacteroidales bacterium; assembly: GCA_900313205.1. Classification (GTDB taxonomy): domain Bacteria; phylum Bacteroidota; class Bacteroidia; order Bacteroidales; family UBA932; genus Cryptobacteroides. The sequence continues at coordinate 250 of OMQK01000236.1, forward strand.
TCAAAGTTTTCAAAGTCAATATTCTCAAAAATGGGAGGCATTACAAGACCCATGACAAGGGACAGTACCGTTGAGAGGGCAAAAAGGATTGCAAGGGCACCTACAAGCTTGTTTCTCTTGAACGAGATTCCGCAAAGGAGGAAATACAGGAAGCTGCATATGTAACTTGCAATGCTGGGGATGACCATGGATGACGGAGTCAATGAGAACGGGGACTCCTCGCCAATTTGTGCCAGCCCCTGGATAAGTTTTACATAGGCCGATGAAAAACTTGTCACAAGAGCATTGCCGTAAGTGGGATCCACCAGGCTCAGGAAGCCGTCTATGACAAGATACACGGCCAGGAAGAGGAGGGGTACCACCACTAATGTGATAAGGAGCATGGAAACGAATTTCTCACCCTTGGAAGCCGGAAGCATAAGATATGCGCTACCTGCTTTCTTCTCTGTAAGATGGCCATAGGTGCGAACCTGATACAGTTCAAGTGCCATGAATGCCAGGGCAAACACCACTACGCGGGCTTCGATCACCGGAGTGTGCCATTCCTGAGTGAACACCAGTGAGAACAGTAGCCATGTAACATAGAAGATAGCGCTGGCGCCGCCGATAAGGATAGCAGCCTTGGAGTGGTTGCGCCACATCTGGGTGAGGTCATATTTGAAATAAGTCCAGAACCTCTGGAAAGAAAAAACCTGATTCATATCCTTAATATATTAGAGGTTGAACATTGCTTTTATAACGTCCTTGTGGGCGTGAACGGTGTTGAAGAAGGCTTCCACATTGACCTTGCTCTCCTCTCCGGTGACATTGGGATACACCTGGATGCATCCGCCGGGAGTCTGCTCAAGGTAAAGGGCATCGGCCTTAAGCTCATTGCCGTAGTCAAAGAAGAGTTTTGCCGATATCTCCTCCATTGTAGCGTTCACCAGCACTTCCTGATTATCCAGGATGATGATGGGGTCAATGATATTCTCAAGGTCACGCACCTGGTGGGTGGAGATGATAAGGGTGGAGTCCTCCGACGTGTACTTTGTGACGGCCTTTCTGAACTGCGCCTTGGAAGGGATGTCAAGGCCGTTTGTAGGCTCATCCATATAATAGTATTTGGCATTGCACGCCAGAGCGAAGGCAATCCAGGTCTTCTTGAGCTGACCTGCAGACATTGCGTCCATTTTCTGATCGGCCGATACTTCCAGCTCAGAAAGGATGGTGAAGAACTTGTCAAGATCAAACTTGGGCCAGAACACGCCGTGCTCCTTGGCAAAACTCATGGCCTTGGCATGGACGGGAGTCACTTCATCGGCCAGATAGAACTGGTCTGAAAGGAGAGATGGTTCACGGTCAAACGGGTTGAGTCCGTCAACTGTGATGCTCCCCTGCTGGGGCTTCTTGAGGCCGCAGAGGAGGGTAAGAAGGGTGGTCTTGCCCACTCCGTTCTCTCCAAGGAGGCCGTAGATATTGCCCTCAGAAGCCTTCAGGGAGATGTTTTTCAGTACGGTCTTGGGGCCGTAGCTGAACTGGAGATCAGAAATTTGAATCATATCGTTTGTGTGTATTAGTTTATTAGTACACCGCAAAGGTACGAACAAATTTTTAATCTCCAAATATTTTTTTCACTTTTTTTATTTTTGTGTCCAAAAACATCCTCTGGGGGTTTGTGCCGGGGACTCCCTGGGGTACATCCATTCCCAGTATGGCAAACAGCTGCTCCCAGTACACGGGCATGGTGCCGTCCGGGGCCAGGAAATTCATAGGCTCGCTGTCAAAGACCTGCTGCCCATCGGCCGAAAGATAACTCAGCTGAACAAGTTCCGAGCAGTAAAGCTCATCATTATCCGGAAGGAAGCGGGTGTCATAGGCGCGGCCGCAATAGGTTTTGGCACGCTCCACGGCTGCATCGGCATCAATTCCCTGCACCCGGCCAATAAAAAACTCCGGCAGGGAGCCGTCCCGGAGCGTAAAGTCCGTAAGGAAGGTGTCCAGCGGATGGCGGTCCACGCCATGCCTTATGGTGGCGTCAATGATCCAGGTGCTGTCTCCCTTCACCTCTGCAATTGCAACGTGAATGATGTTAAGGCTGTCCTTCCCTGTTGAGGCCGATATTGCAGCGTCCATGGAACCTGCCTCAAGGCTGTAATCAATTGGGATACCTACAAATACAAGGTCCCCGCTGCGGAGCGTTGCATAAGGCTCCTGACAGGAAAGCGCTGCCATAAGCAGCAGAATAATACCTAAATACTTTTTCATACTGCAAAGATGGCACTTTTCTGAGAAAAAATGACTATCTTTGAAGATACTAAAACTAATACAATGAAAAGAATCATTGAATGTGTTCCCAATTTCAGCGAAGGCAGGGATAAAACCATCATCGACGCCATTGTATCGGCAATTAAAGCCGTAGAAGGCGTCAAGGTCCTGGATGTGGATCCGGGAGAAGCCACCAACCGCACGGTGGTAACTTTTGTGGGTGAGCCGGAGCCCGTATGCGAAGCCGCATTCCGCGGCGCCGCCAAGGCAAAGGAACTCATAGATATGACAAAGCACCACGGTGCCCACCCAAGAAGCGGAGCCACGGATGTCCTCCCCCTCATTCCCGTAGCCGGAATCACCCTTGAGGAATGCGCAGCCCTTGCCCGCAGCCTTGCAAAAAGGCTCTATGAGGAGCTTGGCATCCCCTGCTACTGCTATGAGGCGGCGGCATTCAAGCCAGAACGCAAGAACCTCGCCGTGTGCCGTGAGGGAGAATATGAGGCCCTTAAGGAAAAGATGGCAGATGTTTCCCGCAAGCCGGATTTCGGCGGCCCCTGGGACGCCGTTGCAGAAAAGGCCGGAGCCACAAACGTGGGTGCCCGCGGCTTCCTTGTAGCCGTAAACTTCAACCTCAACACCACCAGCACCCGCCGCGC
>OMQK01000280.1 GCA_900313205.1 uncultured Bacteroidales bacterium
CAAGCTCCAGCGGAGTCACATCGATGTCAAGCTGGTCAGGGAGGTTCTTCATGAGACCGCAAACCTTGAGGCTGCGAGCGCTCTGAACGAACTTACCACCGGCCTGCACACCCTTGGGGTGACCGGTAATTGAGAGGGGAACGCTGATCACGATGGGCTTCTTCTCATCAACTGCGAGGAAGTCTACGTGGAGGCAGTTGTCCTCTACCGGGTGCCACTGATACTCATGAGCCACTGCGGTGTAGGTTTTACCGCCCAGGTTGAGGTCTACGATGTAAGAAGCGGGAGTGTGGGTAAGACCCTTGAGCTCTTTCTCGTTTACAGTGAAAAGGATGTTGTCCTTGATACCCTCACCATAGAGGTTGCAGGGAACCAGGCCCTGACGGCGGAAGGCCTTCATGACGGCCTTGTTGCCCTTCTGGCGAACTTCGCCATTAAGAGTGAAATGTTTCATCTTTTTAATTTAAAAATGTGTTACTCAGTGCTCTTTTTCAAGCACCCCATTGCACCAAAAAACCTTTGCGGCTTTTTTAAGCGCGCAAAGGTAATAATAATTTTTGTATTTACAAAAAAATCAGAAGCTTGTGGCAATGCCAAGGAAGTCATCGGCCTTGAGGGCTGCACCTCCGATGAGACCGCCGTCGATATCCTTCTCCGCGAAGAGTTCCTTTGCATTTGAAGGCTTGCAGGAGCCGCCGTAGAGGATGGTCATGTCATCTGCCACCTTGGGACCGAATTTCTCCTCAATGACGCTGCGGATGCAGGCGTGGATTTCCTCGGCCTGGGCTGCAGTGGCGGTTTTGCCTGTGCCGATCGCCCATACGGGCTCGTAGGCAATCACCACATTTGCCATATCTTCTGCGGTGAAGTTATAGAGGACGTTCTTGGTCTGGGCAGTGACAACTTCAAAGTGCTTGCCGGCCTCACGCTCATCAAGGTTCTCACCTACGCAGAGGATAACCTTAAGACCTGCCTCAAGGGCGAGCTTAGTCTTTACGACAAGCTTTTCGTCGGTCTCTCCGTAATACTGGCGGCGCTCACTGTGACCAAGGATGGTGTACTCACAGCCGATTGAAGTAAGCATATTGACTGCGACCTCACCGGTATATGCACCCTTCTCATGGTCTGCGCAGTTCTGGGCGCTCAGTTTCACCTTTGAACCCTTCAGGACATCTGCAACGCATGCAAGATGGGTGAACGGAGGAGCAACTACAAGTTCCACGTTTGCGGGAAGATCTTTGGCTTTCTCTACTACTGCCTTTGCAAGTTCAACACCTTCGGGAACGGTGGTGTTCATTTTCCAGTTCCCTGCTACGATATACTTTCTCATATAATAAAACTATTAAAAGATGCCCGGTCTGACCGGGCATGACGTTATTATTTAACTGACATTACTGCGGAAGCAATTGAATTGAGCTTCACGTCTACTGAATCTGCGCGGGAGGCAAGGATGCAGGGAACCTTGGTGCCTACAAGGAAACCGGCCTGGCGTACGCCCACGGCAAGCTTGGAGTTGGTTTTCCAGAACACGTTTGCGCTCTCGATGTTGGGGAAGAGCAGGCAGTCTGCGTCTCCGGCAACGGGGCTCTGGAGCTTCTTGATCTGGACGGATTCCTCATCAATGGCAACGTCAAGGGCAAGAGGGCCGTCGCCGATGGCCTTGATCTGGCCGCGGTCACACATCTTTGCAAGCATGGCGCCCTCAATGCAGGCGGGCATAGAATCCAGCATCTGCTCAGAGGCAGCGATAAAGGCGATCTTAGGCATTGCAATGCCGAACGAACGGGCCACGCCGGTAACAAAGCCTGCCATCTTCACCTTCTGGCGGAAATCCGGAGCGGGGATAACGGCCATATCGGTAATGAAGATGAGCTTGTGGTAATTGGGATTCTCGATTACGCCAACGTGGGAAAGAAGGCCCTTGGGAGGAAGGAGGCCAACTTCCTTGTTGAGAATGGCGCGGAGGAATTTATCCGTGGAGCAAAGGCCCTTCATAAGGACATCTCCCTCACCGTCATGGACCATGCGGACAGCCTCTGCAACAGCCTTGAGCTCATCCTTGATGTCCACTATCTCAAATTTTGCGATATCAATCTTGCATTCATCGCAAACCTTTGCAATAAGGTCCTTGTCACCAACCAGCGTCACTTTTACAAAACCTTGGTCGGAAGCAAGCGAAGCGGCTTCAATGGTATGAGAATCTACGCCCCATGCGGCAATCATTTTCTTGCAGATACCCTTTGCCTTAAGCTCTGCGAAAAGTTCGTTGAAATTCTTTATCATAGTTTTTATTCCTGATTATCAAGTACAAGATGCATGGTATCACGTGCAATCACAAGTTCTTCGTTGGTGCAGATGAGTGCAGCCTTCACCTTGGAATCTTCCGTAGAGATGATTGCATCCTCTCCCCATGCGACGTTTGCTTCGTAGTCTACCTTGAGGCCAAGGTGGGAGAAGTTCTCAAGCACGGACTGATCCGGG
>OMQK01000235.1 GCA_900313205.1 uncultured Bacteroidales bacterium
AATCGGGGAAGGGTTCTATTCCGTGATGATCGCCCTGGCTGGGTTTATCTCAGCCGGAACCGGTTATTTCTTGAAGAAGAAGTCCCGGCTTGAGCAGAACCAGTTGCTGATTTTGGAACGGATGGAGGAGATAAAAGCAGAGAATCACGCCGCCAACGAAAGAATCGAGACTAAACTCTCTTCCCTTAGTTCAGACCTTTCGGCTAATGCGGCCATTCTGGCGGCTATCCGGGAAGAAAATGATGCGGCGCTTGCCCGGCATATTGAACGGGAAGAGCAGTTGAAGGCAGAGATTGCCGAAATCAAGGTCCAGATTGAATCCCTCCAGGCTTCCGATGACCACTCCCTAGCAGAGGAAATCGCACAACTGAGAAACAAATTGGAAGAGACCTGGACAGACCTTTCTAATGAACAGGCTCATATTGAACAGCTTGAAGAAAAGAAGGAATCCTTGGAGAAGGTAGATGTCGCAGAGATAACGTTCGAAAGCCTTCTCACCGTCCCTGCTGCCAAGAAGAAGTCGGAGGAACTTGAGAAAATGGCGCGGGGAATCGCTGAGGCAAGCAAGGGGAAGTCGAAGAAATATCAGTATGAGCTTGCGAAGTTCTATTGTGCCATGGATGAACTTGGTTACCTTTGGGGGAATGAAACCGCCTTTACCCTGTTCTTTTATGAGGATTATGGCAAATGCAGAGGGATCAGTTTTGACTCATATCGCCGCTCCTTAAACTATGCTATATCAGGGCTAAATTGTCTTGAGTATACAAAATACAAGGACGAAATCCGGGAAATCGTGCTAGGATAAGAACTTTTTTTCGATTTCGGAAAGTCCCGGAAAGTCCCGGAAACTATCGGATAATAGACGGCCGTATCTTGCGCCACCTTTCAGTACGAAGGGTGGCGTTTTTGTTTCACTAAAAAGAAAAAGATATGGAATCGAACGACATTATCCAGCCTATGACCGGCAAAAAGGTCTGCTACAACATCGGCCATGATGACCTTGTTGATTTTGCCAATCTCATCATCAAGAAGACAAAGGAAGAAGATTCCCGGCAGCGGAAGGAAGATGCCGCGTCCGAGTTCTTCACCAGAACCGAGGTGAAGGATCTTCTTCATGTGTGTGACTCAACCCTCACGAAGTGGGCAGCAAGGAAATACCTCGTGCCCGTACGCGTGGGCGGTAAGACAATGTTTCGTAAGTCTGATGTCCGTAAGATCCTCGACAAGCGATGATCTGGAGACCGTTTTAATGACGCGAGCGTGTGAAAAGAAGGGAGAGTTTTTTTGAAGGAGCGAGTTTGTGTTTTGCTGGACGCAAAACTTCTATAGCTCGCAAGCTCGCAATTAAAATAAAGGGAAAATAAAATGAATAAGGTATCAGCCAAGGGAGGGCGTCCGCGCCTTCCGGAACACAGGAAAAGAACGAACGACGTCCGCGTCCGCTTCAATGATATGGAGTACGCGATCGTCAAGGTCAAAGCGGCCATGGCCGGACGGGAGGTCTCCGAATATGCACGGGAGGCTCTTCTGTCTGCCGAGGTTGCAGGGCACGAAAAGCCGGGAAAGGATCTTCCAACCTATCGGCTCTCGGTCGGCGAATTTGCCAGGATCCTCATCCTCAAGTCGGAGGTTAAGGCCACGGTTACCCCGGAACAGATAAAGCTTTTCAAGGACTTCGGGGTCGAGGTGCGGAACATCGGAATCAACTTGAATCGTCTGGCGAAAGCCGTAAATGCGGGGGTGCCGAAAGACTATGCAGCAGAAATCCGGAAAGCACTGGAAGATCTTTCCCGGATCAAGGATGACTTCATGAAAAAACTTTTGAAAGATGATGGGGACGATTAAGACCGGGGACAATTTCGCCGGCGCCCTCATTTACGCCTTGGATCTCAATAAACGCAACAATAAGGAAGTCCGGTTTCTTGCCGCCGAAGGTGTGGACCTGCGGTTTACCCATGGAAAAAATGGGAAGTCTAATTATGATATCAGGTCCATGAGCCGGGACTTCTGTCTACAAGCGAAATTGAATCCGAAGGTTTCAAAGCCGGTAAAGCATATCTCTTTGTCATGGCCGCCGGAAGATCTTACCCGCCTGACTGACCAGGAGATGATGTCCGCCGCACGGGAATACATGAAGCGGATGGGGTACGTGAATACCCAGTACATCGCCGTTCGCCACCTGGAGAAGGACAATCCGCATCTCCATCTGGTGATTAACGCCGTCAACAATGACGGGCGGAAGATCTCCGACAGCAACGAACGCATCCGCAATGGGAAGATCTGCAAGGACATCACCTTCGAAAGGAACTACACCTTCGGGTGCCACAAGTCGGTCAGCCTGGCGGAAGACATCACTTCCGAAAAGGAGAGGGCCCGATACAAAATCTCACAGGAAACCGTGAAAGCCCTCTGCTACGTGGATGACATCCGGGCTCTTCCTGCCCAGCTTCGGAAAGCCGGAGTCCAATGCATTCTCAAGGAAGACAGGGAGGGCAAGGTTTGCGGAATCACCTTCTCCACTACGGTGGATGGGACGAAGTATATCCTGGCCGGTTCCAAGGTGGACCGGTCCCTGTCGGCCGGCAACATCCAATGGACTATCCGGCGCAGGAACGAGCTGGACGAGACGGTCCGCCAGGCAGACCAGATGATGGAGTTTTATGACCGGATCCGGCCCTATTATACGATTCCATCCCATGTCCACAAGAAATGTCGGCAGCTTCGTGACAATCTGAAGGAGATGAGAAAGGAAGAGTACCGGCTGAAACAAAGGGAAAAGGAAGGCCTTTCCCTTGCGATAAAGGGCATTGTCATTTCCCTTATGTATGGCAACACGATTATGGCGTTGACTCTCGGCCTGGTCACTTTCCTTTACACGGGTTACCGGGAAGGAACAATCGAGGCCACCCAAGATGCGCAGCGGAACGCCCGCGAGGAACTGGCGGCCATCAAGGAACAATATTATTACAACAACCCCTTCTCCCAGCAGAAGGAGGAGGAACAGCAAGTCCGTAGAGGAGGCGGATTCAGAAGATAAATATGGCTAAGAAAAGCACTGAAATCACACCCGATATGCCTGTGGATATTTACCTGATGGAAGTTGTTGGTCCGACTATGACCAAAATTCAGGATAATCTCCACGAGTTGAAGAAAAAA
>OMQK01000232.1:0-3161 GCA_900313205.1 uncultured Bacteroidales bacterium
AAAAACAAAAAGTTTTCTTGAACCCCTCTGCCGGCAAGGCGGCATCTCCCCTAAAGGGGAGACTGTTAGATTTTTTCACAAAAGCCTCCACTTTTAGGGGAGGTGGCACGCTGGAAGCGTGACGGAGGGGTTTACAACTTCATCGAACTAATGCTATTGTATTATTTGACTTAAAGGTTGACAGATTCAAAATAAAAGGGTAAACTGTATATTGGAAAAAAATTAAAGAGAGTGTGTTGAAAAAGTGGAAGAAAACAAGGAATTACTGGAGCTTTGCGGAACTGTCGAGGATATAATTTACAGAAATCCCACAAACGGATATACCGTCATGGAAATAGAAAGTGATGATTATATCATAACGGCTGTCGGATTAATAACAAGCATTGATATAGGTGACGAACTTAAACTGATAGGAAACTGGAAAGTCCACAACAAATACGGTGAACAGTTTGCTTTTGAATATTACGAACAGTCCATGCCCTCAACAAAGGAAAATATATTGAAATACCTCTCCGCAGGCACTGTCAAGGGTATTGGAAAGGCTACCGCAAAAAAAATTGTCGATACATTCGGTGAGGATACTCTTGAAATAATAAGAGATCATCCCGAAAAACTGTCTTTGATAAAGGGGATATCAAAGGAAAAAGCCATTGAACTTTCCGAGGATATAAAAAATACCTTTGGTATGCGTGAAACTATGATAGAATTGGGCGGTTATCCGATATCTATAAATGAATCAATCAAGATATGGAAGTTATACGGTAATGATGCCGTCGATAAAATAAAGGAAAATCCATATGTACTTTGCAGTGAGGATATCGGGGTAGAATTTGCCCGTGCGGACAGCATTGCCGTTAAAACACTCAAAAAATCGCTTGATGACGAATACAGAGTAAGAGCAGGCATTATCCATATATTATCCGAAAATACAAGAAGGAATTGGCCGACAAGGGGGCTATGTGCATATGCAACCACGTTTTCGTGTTCGATGCACTGGGCGTGAATGCAGCATGGCAGCGTTACAAACAGGTGCGTATCCCGATGTTCGCCAAGCACTTCAATGGACGTGCCTGGTGGATTTTGTGGCAAGCGGGCGGCATTCCCATTCCCGAAACCCGCGAAGGCATCCGCAAATTCAACGAAGCTTTCGACGAGTTTAATCGCCGTAAACTCTGGTTCATCATCTTCCCTGAAACAGGGCAGGACCAGTTCATCCTCATCGCCGGGCGTCACCAGCACACCGCATTGTCCGTTCACCATCTCCGGGATACCGCCCACCCTGGTAGAGATGACAGGCACCCCTTTCGCCAAACTCTCGGAAATGACTACCGGCGCATTCTCAAAGCGGGATGACAAGACAAAGACATCCGCCTTGTCAAATTCCTCCGCCACTTGTCTCGGCGTCAACTCGCCGGTCCAGTGCAACAACCCTTCCGGCAAATGCAGGCTCTCGGCGTAATGGTACACCTCGTCAAAATCCACACCTGTACCGACGATCACCAACTTCCAGTCCCGGCGTTTCTCACTCAAGCTCTTCGCCGCCCGCAAAAGACCTTTTACGTTCTTGTGCAGTTCATCGAAACAGGTGATATTAAGCAGAGTCTTCGATTCGTCAGATTTACGAATCTTCGAATCTTCGTAGAAGAAATCATCGACTACGTTATAGGCTTTCTCCCATCTCTTGGCGGAGAAACCCAATGCCTGCATGGCGTGCATCAGTTGCTCGCTGACAGGCATCACCACTTCCGCCTCGCGGCATATGCGTTTCATAAACCGGGTATGCCATCCATGCGGCTTAACAGACATGTTTTCAGGCAAGTATCCCGTCCAGTGCTCAATGATCACATACGGGATTCCATACCTCTTTTTGAGCCAGAGAGCCAGCAGTCCTTGTTTCTGGATGACGTTCAACTGCACCACATCCGGTATCCATCCTTCACGTTGGAGAGCCTTCCATTGACGCCATGTATCCCGCCAGTTTTGCGAAAAAATCACCCGAGCATCCACTCCCTGCGCACGAACGGCCTCCACATGCTTTTGCACAAAGAGACCGGACATAGCGTCCTTCTCGGACGGATACCAAGGTGTCAGAAAGAGAACTTTAGCCATTAGCTGTTAGCTCTTAGCTGTTAACGGTACTTCCATTCGCGGATTTTCTGGATCCAGATAGCGATACGGAAGATCGGTTTGTAGTATTTCTCAACGGCGAAATAGACGGTAGGCGTGGAGCCGAACTGCTGGTAGTGCTTGGCCACGCCTTTGTCCATAGAGCCCTCAAAATCGAAGTGCACATGTTTCTCGCGCGCCAGTTTCATGGCTTCGAGCACGAGTAGCGCGCCGGCCCCCGATTCGTTGAAAGCGGGATCGTAAGTCGGGATCAGATAATACATATTATGCTTGTCCCAGACGAGGAAAGCCGCCGCATAAGGCTGTCCGTCCGCGTTGCATACACTCAGTATTGCGCATTGACCGAGACGGCGTGCCTTGCGTTCCAGCACAAGGAGGAACTCACGCGAGTAACTCAACTTGCGCTTGCGGGCCTGCATGCAGTTCGTATGGAAACGGTAGAACTCCTCCGCATCCATCTTCCGCTCTGCATGCAGGCTCAGCGCTTTCTGCAACTGCCGGCGTTTATTCTTGCTGAACGACTCGATCAGCGCATCCAAATCGCTCAGGTCATCGACGCGGTACGTGATCCGTTCGTGGGTTTTGAAACCCAAACCGCGCATGGCATCGACGCACAGACTGCCGGGCAGGTACTGCTGGTAGTAATACGCCAGCTGCATAGAGTCCAACTGGTTCGCTATATTGCGGCACACCTCTGCCGTTCTCCATTTGTCGGCAGTGATCTCAGCCGTCACCCAAATACCGCCGATCTGGGTCTGTTGCGGCATAATAATATATTTGAACCACGCGCGCTTGCGCACGAGGTACGGCATCGCGCCGAGTATATTACCCTGCTCGTCTTCGGCGAGGAGCACGTCCCATTCCTTTCCGGCACACACGGCGTCCATCCACCACGGGCTCATCATGATCGGCACATACTCCTGCTGCCCTACCCATTCAATATAGCGTTCCTTGTTGGTCATTAGAAAATATCGTTAAAGAATCCTTTCTTCTCTTGTGTTTCAGGCTCTTGCACCTGTGCCTCGTCGTTCATG
>OMQK01000232.1:3191-3600 GCA_900313205.1 uncultured Bacteroidales bacterium
CCTCCGTCTTGCGGCGGATCTGGCCGTCTTTCTCCCACGAACGCGTTTTGAGTTTGCCTTCCACATACAGTTTCATGCTCTTGCGTACGTTCTGCTGCGCCCACTCGGCGAGATTGCGCCAGAGAACGACAGAGTGCCATTCGGTCACATCAGGCACCTGGGTACCGTTCTGCATCACATAGCCGCGCTCGGTGGTGGCAAGATTGAAATTTGCAATCGCAACGCCGCGATCAAGGTAACGGACTTCAGGGTCGTTGCCGACGTTGCCGATAAGAATAACTTTGTTTACACTTGACATAATTAGATTTGTTTAATGTTGTTTGAAATGGTTAAATTGTTGTTTGATGGTTGCTCAAAAAACCTTTGCGGCTGCAAAGGTACAACAAATATTTGAAATATGCAAGAAAAA
>OMQK01000231.1 GCA_900313205.1 uncultured Bacteroidales bacterium
TTCCGTCCTGAATCAGAAGCTGTACTACATCAAGGGCGAAAACATCATGGAGGCTGACATGGTGAAAGTCTTCTCCGTCAAGGCCGGTGAGGACATCTTCGTAAACGTGGCAGGAAAACTGTACAAGGTTCTCGCCGAGTCAACCGGCGGAGCCGCCGTCCAGGCCCGATACCTGGACGTGGAACAGATGAATAAAGCCAATATCGGATATGGAGTCTCATCCTCGGTCGCATCTACGCAAAATGTGGCCGGCCTTGCCCTGGACAGCAACGCCGGCACCAATATCAACAAGGCGCTCGAGTCCAAAGAGGGAGGAGCCGAGATTCCCATCGCGGAAAAAACCTATATCCTGTTCTGCCGGAACAGGATCGTCCCGGCCCTGAAACGGGAAGTCATGGATGTTCCCGGGCTGGACAAGGAAAAGGCAAAAGCATTTTTCAAGGAACATAAAATCAAATGGTCACATCCTGAATCTTTGACGGAAGTGGCAGATTTTCTGACAGAAAACCTACTCTAATACGATGAAGGACAGATTGATTTCCCTCGGATGCGTCCTGGCGCTTCTCCTCCTGGCCGGTTGCCGGCAGGAAATGGAAATGAACACCGAAATCGCGACACGCGTCAACACGGAGGAAAAGAAACCTGAAGGCATTTATGTTCCCGGAACGGCGAACATCCTGCTGGATGAAGAAACCGTGGCATGGATCGAACAGGGAATGCCGGAAACCCGGGCCTCTTCCGCTTTCAACGATGCCTTGGGCGAAATCGGCGTGACCGGGATGGAACGGATTTTCCCGGATGCCGGTGAATTTGAACCGCGCTCCCGGAAAATGGGACTCCACCGGTGGTATCGGGTCCATTTCAGCCCCTCCGTCCGGAAAGACCTGGCGGCGGATGCCTTCCGCAACGTTCCGGGAATCGTGACCTGCGAACCTGTCATCCGGGCAAAAATGGCCAGTTTTCCGTTCAATGATCCCAAGTTCGAATCTCAGTGGCAGTATTGGAATCAAGGATGGAAAGACGGATCCGACATGCAAGTCGTTCCCGTATGGAGATACTTCACGACCGGTAATCCGTCAGTCATTGTCTCCGTCGTCGACGGCGGTGTCCAGCTCAATCATGAAGATTTGGCTGGAAACATCGATGTATCTTCCAGTTACAATTTCGTAACGAAGAGCTATAATATCACTTCCAATGAACATGGCACCCATGTGGCCGGCTCTATCGCCGCTGTCAACAACAATGGAATCGGAGTTGCCGGAATGGCCGGTGGTGACGCTGCAGAAGGAATTCAAGGTGTCAAGATCATGTCCTGCCAAGTTTTTTCGGACGATGGCAGCGGCGGTTTTGAAGCTGCCATCAAATGGGCGGCCGATCACGGTGCCGTTCTCTGCAACAATAGCTGGGGATATGATTTCACCAATGCGGATGGTTCCTATGACAGTGAAGAAGCCCGGAAATGGCATGAATCCTATTTGCAACCCAATGAAGGAGAATATGCCTCTGCATTGAAGTCTGCCATCGATTATTTCAATACCTATGCAGGGATGGACTCCAACGGTAAACAGACAGGTCCGATGGCGGGCGGTGTCTGCTTTTTCTCGGCCGGTAATGACGGTTATTCCTGGGGCGCGCCTGCCGGTTATCCCGGGGTTGTAGCCGTCGGAGCCATCGGCCCCAACGGAGGAAAGGCTTATTACTCGAATTACGGAGACTGGGTAGACGTTGCAGCCACGGGTGGCGATTATCATTCTTCCCAGATTTTGAGTACTTTCCCGAGCAATGGGTATGGCAATTTACAAGGAACTTCCATGGCCTGTCCCCACGCAACGGGAGCCGCAGCACTCGTTGTTTCCTATTTCGGAAAGCCTGGTTTTACCCGGGAAATGCTGCTGGAAAGATTGTTGAACAGTACCAATCCGGTCATCAACCTGGACGGCCAGCAAATCGGTACGATGTTGGACGCTATGGCGGCCATGACGTATGGTGAAGATTTGGTTCCCAGTCCGGTAAGCAGCATCTCAGCAACTGCAGAATTGAATACGATTACCTTATCCTGGCCAGTAACCGGATCGGGGGTTATTCCCGCTGCCGGTTATCTCATTCTCTATGGAACCAACAAGGATGCCGTCTCCGCCGCTACACCCAAGAAACCAGGTACCGGAGTGGAGAAAGCGACCGTCGTATCCACGCCTTATGAAGTGGGAGAAACCATTTCCACGACCCTCAAACTGCTGAAATTTGAAACAAAGTATTGGTTCAAGGTGTACGGCTTTGACAAGCGGATGGTCTATTCGGATGCGAGCGAAGTGTTCGAAACTTCCACGCCGGTAAACAATCCTCCGGTCATCACTCCTTCAGAGCCGACGGAAGGACTCAAACTGCACAGTTTTGAAAGCAAGATTCTGTCCTTCCGGGTGGAAGATCCCGACGGTCATACCTTCACCGTGGAAACAACTCCGGGTTCTGAGGCAGAATCCTGGTACGAAACCAGCGCTGGATATACGGTCAATATTGAAGGGAAGAAAGTGAAGGCTGGAACTTATCACGCCCGAATCACGGCGACAGACCAATACAAGGCATCCTCCACCTACACCTTGACCTACCAGATCCTTCCCAATACACCGCCGGTTGCCGTCAAGGAGATATCGGATTTGATTCTCAGCGGACAGAGCGATGTCGCTGAAATTCCCATCACGGAATATTTCAACGATCCAGACGGCGAACCGCTTACTTATGATGCAGAGAACACGACACCTGCCGTCCTGCATGCAACGGTCAATTCCGGAATTCTCCATATCACACCGCTTGGATTCGGCGCATCTACCGTGACGGTTTCCGCCCATGATGCGTTCGGAGACAAAGCCTCCATCACATTCCGGGTGCTGGTCCGCCAGCCGGGCATCGAATATCAGACCTATCCCAATCCCGTGACGGATTTCCTCCAAATCGCTACCGGCATGAATGTGGAAAGCACGGAAATCAAGGTGGTTTCCGCAACCGGTTCCACCGTCTGGGAAGGCACGGTCAATGCCAGTGCCTTCGAACCTGCTAAAGTCGATTTCACGACCTTCGCTCCCGGACAGTACGGTCTCTTCCTCAAGTTCGGAGGAAAGGAATACCATGAAACCATCGTCAAAAGATAAACGGCTATGAAAAAGATATTTGTTGTCGGTATCCTTTCCCTGCTC
>OMQK01000282.1 GCA_900313205.1 uncultured Bacteroidales bacterium
GATTAAGACTGGCAAGGGGGCGGAAGGACTCATCCAGGCCCTCCTCAGGAATCCCTTCCGGGAAAAGCAGGGCGGCGGCTTCCGGGGATATTTCCTCATGCATCCTTCTCCAGGCATCCCCATGGATGTATTTCCTGGCCTTCACGGTACGGTAATCCTTACCGAAAATAAGGTACAGAATAAAACCAAAGACGGGGGCAAACATCATGAGAAGGACCCAGGCCATGGCTGTTTCCTGCACTCTCTTGTCCCTAAGGACCATATAGCAGAGTGCAAGGCGCAGAAGCACCGGCAGGAGTACAACAATTATGTTCTGGATACTGCTCATGCAATTACACAAAGATAACAAAAAATATTCGTATATTTGCAGTCCATTGACCTACCTGACTGATGAACTATCTCAAGAAACTGGAAACCCAGATTCACCAGAATCCCACAAAGCCCGCCCTATGTGACTATGAGGGTGCAAGCTACACGTATTCAGAGGTGGCAGAACTCATTGAGCGCTACCATATCTTCTTCCAGACAGCGGGGATAAAACCCGGGGACAAGATAGCCATCTGCGCCAGGAACTCGGCACGCTGGGGCATCCTCTTCTTTGCGGTAAATACGTATGAGGCCGTCGTGGTCCCTATTCTGGCCGATTTCACCGCCAACGGTGCAAGCAAGCTCATCGGCCATTCCGACAGCATACTCCTTATTGCAGACCCTGATATCTGGAACCAGATGTCTCCGGAGGATATGCCGCTCCTTAGGGGTGTAATCAACTCCCGCGAGGAAGGCCTCCTTTGGCACAAGGATCATGATATTGCCCAGGCATGGGAAGACCGTGATACCCTTTTTGAGCAGTGTTATCCTGACGGCTTCAACCCTCAGGATGTCATATATCCCGGCAATGAAAAGGCCCTTGCCCTTATCAATTACACTTCCGGCACGTCAGGTGATCCCAAGGGCGTAATGCTCAGTTACGGAGCAATGTCGGACATAGTGGAGCAGTGTCAGCAAAAACTCTCCAACACCCCTGATAAACTTGTTTCCATGCTCCCCCTGGCCCATATGTACGGCCTGGCAATGGAGTTCATATACCCCTGCTGCACCGGTTTTACAATCTGGTTCCTTGGGAAGCTCCCTTCCCCTTCACTCCTTATGAAGGCATGCAGCGAGGTTCAGCCCAGCATTATGATTACCGTGCCGCTGGTTATGGAAAAGCTCTATCAAACGCAAATTCAGCCGCAGCTTGCCGGACTTGCAGCACGTGTCCCCTACCTAAGGATTCCTTTCTACAAGGGCCTTGGGAAAAAGCTGCTCCAGTCACTCGGAGGCAGGATTGAGACCATCCTCATCGGAGGCGCACCCCTTACCTGGGAAGTTGAGAGCGGTTTCCGTAAAATCGGCCTTCCTTATGCCGTAGGTTATGGAATGACGGAGGCCTGTCCCCTGCTTTCACTGGAAACCCCGGATCACTTTGAGCCAGGTTCCTGCGGCAAACCCACCCACAGCCTCAGGATTGAGTCCTCAGACCCTGAACGCATCCCCGGAGAAATCCAGGCACAGGGCCCCAACCTTACAATGGGTTATTATAAGAATCCGGAGGCCGATGCCAAGGCCTGGACCCCCGACGGCTGGTTCCGCACCGGAGACCTCGGTATCATGGACGAGGACGGAAACGTGTTCATAAAGGGTCGCATCAAGGCCATCATCCTCTCCTCCTCAGGCCAGAACATCTACCCGGAGGAAGTGGAGCAGGTTCTCTCCAAGCACCCCATGGTGCAGGAGTCCCTGGTTATTGAACGTGCCGGCAAAGTTGTAGCCCTGGTATATCCCAAACCCGGAGTTGTTCCATCAGAGGACCATATCAGGGACTACACCAACCGCTCCCTCCCCATCTTCAGCCAGATTTTCCGCGTAGAGCTGGTAGATCTCCCCTTCCAGCGCACCGCCAAAGGCACAATCAAGCGCCATCTTTACCAATAGTGCTTGTACCCCTACTTTCCGCGTGGAGACAAGTTGCTGATTATCAGCTAAATACACAAAATAGGGTATCTGAAATCAGACACCCTATTTTGCATAACACTCTATAAATCAAGCGTTTACTTCCACGCGTTATTTCATAATGGCGTAGCTTCTTGCGATGAAATCACTGAGGGCTTTGCCCTTGAGCATTCCGTTGGAGAGGAGGGCAAGGTCTGCAATCTGGTGAAGGAGGTCATTCTCCCGGGCAAAGGCCTCTACATCGGCCCTGTGGGCCTTGCGAACTGCCTCGCGGGCTTCGCGGGCCTTGTTCTTCTCCTCATCGGAGGCATCGGACGGGGCCTCGGCGGGCAGTTCTGCCTGCGGGGCTACATCGGCCTGTTTTGCGGCCCAGATTTTGGCAATCAGCGGATGCTCCATGTTCACGGTGAGGTTGTAGCTGTCCGGCATGGAACCGTAGAAGTTCATCCCGCCGCCCAGGGCGCTCATTTCGCGGTAGCGGCGCATG
>OMQK01000230.1 GCA_900313205.1 uncultured Bacteroidales bacterium
CGGCGTAAAATGCAAGGCCGATGGCGACGGCTTCGACTTCAAGTACAACCCCAACCTTGGCCCGGAGCAGTACTACATTGAGATTGAAGACGACGATGTGGAGGTGGAAGCATCGGCCCTGAACGGCTTCATCTATGCCTGCGAAACCTTGAAACAGATGCTCCCCGCAGCAATTTACGGCGACAAGAAGGCCAAGAAGGCTTCCTGGGTTCTCCCCTGCGTAAAGATCTTTGACGAGCCCCGCTTCGGATACCGCGGAATGCATCTTGACTGCAGCCGCCACTTCTGGACAATTGAAGAGACCAAGCGCTACATTGACGTGATGGTGGCCTACAAGCTCAACCGCCTGCACTGGCACCTCACCGACGACCAGGGCTGGAGGATCGAGATCAAGTCCTACCCCCGCCTCACGGAGGTTGGCGCATGGAGGGACGGCACCTGCATCGGCAAGGACTTTGAATCCAACGACGGAATCCGCTACGGCGGCTACTACACCCAGGAGCAGCTTCGTGAGATTGTGGATTATGCAGCAGCACGCGGCATCGAGGTTATCCCCGAGGTCGACCTTCCCGGCCATATGGTGGCAGCACTTGCAGCATATCCTGAACTTGGCTGCACCGGTGGCCCCTACAAGGTATGGCCCCGCTGGGGAATCGCCCCGGACATCCTCTGTGCAGGTAATGACAAGGTGTTCGATTTCCTTGAGAGCGTACTCTCCGAGGTAATTGACATCTTCCCTTCAGAGTACATCCACATTGGCGGTGACGAATGCTTCGACCCTTACGCAAAGAACACCGTCTATCCCTGGGACGTCTGCCCCAAGTGCGCCGCCCGTATGCGTAAGCTTGGCATCAAGAAAGGCCCCGAGGCAAAGCACCTCCTCCAGAGCTACGTAACCGCCCGCGTACAGAAGTTTGTGAACAGCAAGGGACGCCGTATCATCGGCTGGGACGAAATCCTAGAAGGAGAACTTGCAGAAGGCGCAACCGTGATGTCATGGCGCGGAGTGGATGGAGGAATCAAGGCCGCATCTTTGGGCTTTGACGCCATTATGACTCCCCACACATACGCCTACTTTGACTACTACCAGAGCAAGGAGCGCGACAAGGAGCCCCTGTGCATCGGCGGATATCTTCCCCTTGAGAACGTATACGCATATGAGCCCTTCGACGGCCTTGCCCCCGGTGCCGAAGACCACATCCTGGGCGTTCAGGCAAACCTCTGGACAGAGTACATCACCACTCCTGAGCACCTTGAGTACATGCTCCTCCCCCGTATGTGCGCACTTTCAGAGATTCAGTGGTGTGATGCCGATAAAAAGGACTACGCCCGCTTCTGCAAGTCCCTGGACCACACCTTCGAGATCCTTGACGCCATGGGCGTGAACTACTGCCTGGACTACAAGGGCCTGATTGGCTTTGACCGCCAGCCCGCCCGTGACTCCGTTGCGCTTGCGGAATACCTTGAGGCAGCCAAGTCCACCTGGGGCTGGTAGGAGAGATTGCCGTCAACACGGCCGGGAGCCTATGCCGCTGACCGGCGACGGAAGCATTCAAAAAATGACGGACCTTGCATCACTGCAGGGTCCGTCCTCTCTAACCTAAAAACTTAACCTATTAAAAAAACTATTCGGTTGTTGTAACTGCGAAATCTGTGCCAGCGGCCTCTTTTTCGCGTTCTATTTTGTTAAGTTCGTCGTCTGGCGTAATTTTTATGATTCTGACATCATTAAGGGGCCTGTCATAGCGGTCTCTTTTGACAGATGCAATCTTGTCAATGACGTTGAGTCCGGCAACGGTTTCTCCAAAGACGGTGTATTCTCCGTCCAGGTGGACGCAGTTGTCCGGGTCCTGGACAATGTAGAACTGGGAGCCGGAAGACTCCTTGAAGGGATTTGCAACGTCTCCGCGGCGTGCGGCTGCAAGGGCGCCTTTCTTGTGTCGATGCAGGGGATTACCATCTGCATCCCTCATCTCTGCGGGAATGGTGTATCCAGGGCCGCCCATACCGTACTGTGCCACCTTGGCGGTGTCACGGGTGTAGGGGTCTCCGGCCTGGATCATGAAGCCGTTTATCACGCGATGGAAAAGGAGGCTGTCATAGTAGCCGGAAATGGCCAGTTTTGAAAAATTGGCCTTGTGGCGGGGGGTGTCCTTGTAAAGGCGCACCTTTATGGTTCCCATGTTGGTGACAATGTCAAAGACGGGCTCTTCCGGGAGGGTCTTTGCTACTGTGGCGGCGGCAAGGGTGTCAGGGAAATCATCGGCCTCCGTGGCTTCTGGGGCGCTTCCGCGCTGCTTGCACCCGGCGATTGCGGCTGAGACAAGCAGCATCATTATAACTAATTTCTTCATAGGCTTTCTGCGTTCTTTTATGCAAAAATAGTTAAATTTGTGCTCAATATGGCAAATCCTCTGAAACAATTGGCGGGTGAAACCGCAATTTACGGCCTCAGCTCCATTCTGGCCAGAATACTTAACTTCCTTTTTGTCCCCCTGTACACACGCATGCTCACCCAGGCGCAGTACGGCGTGGTGACGGAGTTCATGGCATATATCGGCATACTTCAGGTCATTCTGGTGCTGGGTCTGGAGACTGGATGCTTCCGCTTTGCAAACAAGGAGGGAGAGGATCCCAGAAGGGTTTATTCCGGGGCACTTCTTACGGTCACCGGCCTCAACCTTGCGTTCCTGGCGTGTATGGTGGCGTTCAGTGAGCCTATATCGGCCGCACTGGGGTATGAAGGATACCGCGTCCTTATCATCTATGTTGCCGGAATCCTCTTCTGCGACAACATCACCGCCATCCTCTTTGCAAAACTGAGGCAGGAGCACAAGGCCGTGAAGTTTGCGGTGCTGAAGACCGTGAAAATCCTTACGGAAACGGCCGCAAACCTGGTACTTTTCTTCTGGTACCCGGCCCACGCCTTCCTTGGAGGCCTGCTTTCCCCGGCGCCGGATTTCACCTACCCCATATTTGCCATCCTTGTAAGCTGCGTGCTGTGCCTGGTGCTGTTCATCCCGGACATACTGCACCTGAAACTGGTCTGGGACGCTCCGGTTGTGAAGCGCATGCTGCTCTACAGCCTCCCGCTTATGATTGCTGCACTTCCGGGCGTTGCCAATGACCTTGTGGACAGGGTGCTCTTCCGCTACTTCGACACCTCCTCCGAGGCCTGGCGCGCCTCCCTTGGCATCTACCAGGCT
>OMQK01000229.1 GCA_900313205.1 uncultured Bacteroidales bacterium
TTTTTTGAATTTTTTTTATCTGTTTGCGTCTTTCTTATTCACTTTTCTTATAAGGTCGGAAACGTTTCCAACGGTTATATCACTGTTTTGAAAGAAAAAGCCCCCGGCACCTGCGGCAGAGTGTCCGTCATTCCACGGCTTGACCGGCGCCTGCGGCTATTAAACCGTCATTCCACGGCTTGTCCGTGGAATCTCCGCCCGAGGGAGTGGCAGGTCCGTTCAGGACGACGCATACC
Organism: uncultured Bacteroidales bacterium; assembly: GCA_900313205.1. Taxonomy (GTDB): domain Bacteria; phylum Bacteroidota; class Bacteroidia; order Bacteroidales; family UBA932; genus Cryptobacteroides. The sequence goes on from OMQK01000229.1 coordinate 237, forward strand.
TGCCACCTTCCAGGCCGATCTCCACAAGTACGTGATTATCAACCATTTCCTAAACGCCGCTTGGAAGGTGCCTTGTTTTTTGCAGGGACCTTCCAGGCTGCTATTTGCAAGCGATTGATTACCAATCGCATAGAAACGTCCCCGCTGGAAGGTCCAAGGGGGCGGGCCTGCGGCTAAATGTCGTCGAGGATGCGGACGGCGTGGGCCCGGCCCGTGATGTCAATCTGCTTAAAGCTTTTCTGGACGAGCTTCTGCGCAAACGCCTTATAGTTCCCGTCAATGGGGGTGCGGCGAGATAGAACCTTTCCGTTAATTAAGGAAAGAATGTGTAATAATTTCCTGAAATTCAGGAAAGATAGCATGTCATAAACAAGCGTGTTTATTTGCTGCGCCGCGATGATGGCGTGTACGTAGTCCCGCTTGGTTGCTTGAAAGATTAAGCTGTGAACTCACCCTCATCCCCAGCCTGTCCGGGGATTTTTATATCTTCTGCACCCACTTCTTGTCGTACCGCCTCACGTACTCCACCAGTTTCTTCCCCTCCACCACCTTCACATCCGCAGCCAGGCCAATCACAAACCGTCCAACCCCTTCCAGGGCCTGCACAGTGGTCCGCAGCACCCAGTGACCGTCCTCGCGGTGCAAATCCCTTTCCGCCAGCGGATATTCCTCCACCAGGAGGCTCTTGGCGCGGGTGTTCAGCTGCAGAACAATTTTTTCGTTCAAAAAACCCGTCATCCGGAAAACGTCCGGCTTGGGCACCTTGTGCTTGGCCTGGAACTCCCAGGGCGTATCGGTTTCCTCAACGGAATGGATGCGCGTGACCTTGAACATCCGGGGCTCTGCATTCTCCACATCGTAGGCCCAGATGTCAATCATGTTGGCCGTGAATTCTATCGGCTCAACCCGGCGGTCCTTAGCCTCGTTGCTATGCGCGGATTCGTATTGCTTCAGGACCACCTGCTTCTTGTGCTTGATGGCATCGACAAGGGCCTCCACATTGTCAGCGTTAGCAGCATTGCCAATATAGTTTGCGATGCTGGTGCTGTCATAGACGCAAGCCAGCTTCCGTTGCAGGTCCCTCTTAAGCACATTGTTGTTGTCGATTCCTTCAATGAGCTTGGCGGTGATGTATGCCTCCTCCTCCGTGAAATAGATCAGCTTATTGAAGTCCGACAACCCCCTGGCCACCTTACCCATCGCATACACGTTGCCGTAGAGTTTGTTTACTACAAACCCCGCCTCCCGGATGGTGTCGATGTAGCGGTACACCGTCCTGGGCGTGATGCCGAGTTCCTTTGCCAGAGAGTCGATGGTGCGGCTCACGTTCCCGGTGAGGAGCTTCATCAGGCGGAGGAGTTTGGAGATTTTCGGGGTGTCCATAGGCTATGCTTCCTCTAAGAATTCGACGGTCTTGCCCCGGCTGCGGGCGTACTCTATTTCGCTGCGCGTGCTTTGGCCGATGTACCCGCCCACGTTGATCACGTAGATGCCGTCGGCCATGTCAATCTTGCGCTTGTGCATGTCGTCCAGCATCTCCTTGGTGCCCTCGGTCCATACTTCATCATCACCGCTGTGGCCGAACAGGCCGACGCTGATGACGATGTTGCCCGCGAGGGTGAGGCGCTTCTGCGCCTCCAGGAACTGCTCCTTGAAGCGGGTGCTGCCGCAGAGGGTTATGACGGGGTATTTGCCGACCATGGGGATCTTAAGCTTTGCCAGCGAACTCAAGAACCGTTCTGTGGAAAATTGAGTACATCTTATCGGCGGAGGAACGCATAAACTCGAAGACATCGGTCTTGTCGTCCATTTCGAATGTGTGACAAATGATTTCGTCCTTTATGCGGCAAGCCCGTTTATCACTCAACCTTTCCCAAATGAGAGCACTACCATATTCGGCTTCAATGGTTTCCTTTTGAGCAGATAAATAGTCGAAAAGTCTCTTATTGAAGTCCTTATCCTTGGTGTCGATATAGATTTCCACCCTATCGTAATCAAATCCAACTACGGCGTTTATATTTATGCCATATGGTGTTTTAAGGCTCTTACTAATCCAATGGGCTGTAACTGGCGAAATCTTCACGAAAAGGCCATTGTTTTCCTCACAATACTGGATAAATTCGGCCCAGAACTGCTTCCGCATCTCATACCTTGCCGGAGTATCGCCACCTTCATTCGCGGTCGTTTCACCATTGTCTTCTTTCTTGGGCAGCAAGCCGAAGGAGAGGTCGTCTTCCTCGATTCCGTAAAGGCGGAAGAGATTCTTCAGAATGGACATTTTGTTCCAGGTGCTACTGCTTGTTGGGCAATAGTAGAGACCATCGGCCAGTTTGCGATAGTTCTTGGATACGGCGGTGGTAGCGAACCAAACGTTCTTGTTGCCTGCTGCTTCTTGGTACAGAATGGCCGGGTTCATCGCCAGGAACTTGTTGGCCATCTCCCACATCATATCGGCCCAGGTTGCAACATCCTGACGTTCCTCCCTAAAGATGAAGTATTGGATGTCACGGTTGGTGGCGATGCCATTGTCCTCGGACAGGGAGACGATGTCATCCTCCTTCTGCTCCGGCACAAAGGCAGTAACTGGATACTCCCAGATTTCAAGAGCCATTTCGGATAGCTTGGCCTTGCGGAGACCCAGTTCTTCCTCGTCCCACTTGTCGAATTGTGCAACGAAGTGGTTCAGTCGTATGCCGCTGTCAACGAAGCCATTTTTCATGGTCTTCTTCTCCTGGAAGGTCCTGTTGCTGTAGTTGGAGTTATATCCGGTGAGCGTCAGGTTGGAGATGGTGTGCAGCCAACGTTCCTGAATTGCTTCCCAGTCCTCACCAAGCGCTTGTTTCCACGCTGTGGTCAAGGTTTGAGGCATAATGTGCTCGATGGTGAGAATGCCCTTCTCGATATTGCCCACGACATCATTCTTCTCTTTGCTGGAGCCGTTCTCAAGACGCTCAAAGATGTACTCCTTGTTCTTGTTCTTGGTGGTGAAGCCATTGATGAACTCCTCGTCCTTCGGGAAGGCGCTGGATAGTTTGCGGCTCTCAAGGAGATATATCATCACGGAAGAGTATGAATCCGCCTCCCGCTTGTTCTTTAGGACGGAGTTGTGCAGCGTTGCGAAAATCTTGTTGAGAGCGTTGGTCGGCAAGTCGCACATCAGACGGCGGAAGATGAAGGTTTCCACGCAGGAGAATACTTTGTAGATTTCCTTGCCATCCAGACCCGTTTCCTTTGCATAGGCAACAAATGCCATCAAGAAAGGATATGCAACCGTCATATCCAGGAGATCCAGACGTTTCGCAACTTCATTGGCACCCTCGTCTCCTACATTGAATGTCACCACATCTTGATATGCGGCGGCATAGACCAGCATATCCTGCAGGATGGCCTCGATGTTACCCTGGGCTTTCGTATAGGCTTTGAAGGCCGGGTAGATTCCCTTTAGGTTAGGGATGACGCCTTGTTTGATGGTTAGGTAGTTTCGCACGAAACCATCCAGTTCGTCCCGGCTGCACCTCTCGATTTTGTTCCAGTACTTGTCGTAATAACTCTCTTGTACCACCGGCTCCAGATTCATCAGCACAAAGTTTCTGATTTTGTCGGACTCCGTCAGGTCGAGGCCAGTTGAGTTCAGACTTTCGAAAATGAGCTGGGGATTATCGCCGTGCAGCGGCTCCAATTCGATGTCGATAATCTCAAGGCAGTTTACAGCATTGAACAATTCATCGACCGTAAGTTCCTTGTAGGTCACGATACGGTCGTAGAAATAACGATAGTTTATGGTGACTTTAGATTCGGAGATGTATTCTGATTCGTCCTTGTAGATGAGCCGGTCAAAGGCCACGCAATCATTGCGGAACGGCTTCAAGCGGACCTTGCGCTCAGTCTTGTCATACTTGTCCACCAGAAAGTCCTCAATACGAAGCACAAGCGTATCGTCATCGGTCTTCATGGTGCCACTTCTCAGTGCATTAAGAATGGCAATGAGGATGAGCGATACGGTAGTGATACGCTGCTGGCCATCAATCAGGACAACCTCATCCCTACTGTGAGCATAGGAGACGATGCTCCCGAAGAAGTGTGTTTCTTTCCCCTCCTTTATGACGCTGACCAGATCATCGAACAACTGCTTACAGTTCTCTTTCTTCCAGTCGTAGTTCCTTTGGTAAACAGGTATGATGAATCGCTTCTGCGACCCATCAAGAAATTTCATCAAGTATGAGGCCGTTCCTTTCATATTTCAAGAAAGTTCTTCTGAGTATAAATGTTATCAACAAATTTAGAAAAAAATCGTTTGTTATCATAGTCTGGATTATTTAAACATCTTTCCCATTGTATCAATGCACTTTTTCTTCTGCTCCAGATTAGGATGGACATAGAGGTTTAGCGTTGTGCTGATGTTCGAGTGGCCGAGCAGGACACTAACTGTCTTGTAATCGCATTTGCTTTCAATGCAGCGGGTGGCAAAGCTGTGGCGTAGGCCGTGGAAACGCATCTTCGGTAGGCCCAGTACCTTCTGGAGTTTGTTGAAGTA
>OMQK01000228.1 GCA_900313205.1 uncultured Bacteroidales bacterium
TAAGGGGCAAGCGCCGGGAACTATGGATTTCACTGGTGGCCTGTGCCATCATACTTGCAATCCAGATGGTTTTGACCGGGGTGCCCGTGATGTCAAAAACCGCCGGTATCCTTATGCGCATTTTGGGTGTGGTATCGGCCTTCTGTATGGCATTTACGGTATTGTACCCGCTTCTTTACATAAGGTTTATTGCACGTATCTGGCAGTACATTTTCATAATAGTGGGCGGTTACCTGGTCCTCTTGTCGTCATTCTCGGTGAAGCACCCTGTATTTGTAATCATACTTGTTGCAGGGGGGCTCTGGCTTGTGGTGACGGTGGCAAGAAGGCTTCAGAAAGATGTGTGCAAGCACTGCGGTTACTATGCGGCGCATCCTGTTATAGGACGCTATCACGAAGGCGGGGACACATCCAGGGAGCGCTGGCGCGAAACAACCAAAAGTGGTGGATACACAGTTTCCACTAGAGATTATTCCATCATCAGAGGATGGTCGCGTTATACAACCCACAGAGTATGCCTCCGCTGCGGGAAGGAGTTCCAGAATGTTTCGTTCTTCGGGACAGAGCGCAGAGAATACTGATGCCACATTATTTAGTTTCAAGAAAAAATACTATCTTTGCAACCCGGAATTGAACTGTGGTGTAATGGTAGCACTAGGGATTTTGGTTCCCTCAGTCAGCGTTCGAATCGCTGCAGTTCAACGCAAAAGGCTCCCAAAAGGAGCCTTTTGTGTTGAACCAAATGCCTACGTTAGCGCTTACGGGGACGGAAGAGGGCGGCGGCAAGAAGAAGGAGGAAGAGGAAGACGGAAACGCGGCCAACAATGTCTCCGTAGAGGACAAAGAAGGTTTCCCCGTCAAGGAGTTTCACCTCCCCTGAAAGGACGGCCTGCTGCCACCAGGGCGTGCGGTCCAGAACGCGGCCTGAGGGGTCTATTATGGCCGATATCCCCGTATTGCCGCAGCGGGCTACGTACCGGCGGGTTTCAATGGCACGGAGGCGGCTGTAGGAGAAATGCTGCTTATAGCCGGGAGTGTTCCCCCACCAGGCGTCGTTGGTAATGACAGTAAGGAGCCTTGCGCCCTTACGGACATAGCCGGTGCAGTACTCTCCATACACGGACTCATAACAAACCGCCACGCCTACGGGGATATCATTCACGTGAAGACAGGATATCTCCTTCTGGCCCACGCATTTACCCATAAGGTTTCCGCCAAAGAGGTTTTCAAGCGGGACAAAGAATTTTGGGTAAGGAGTGAGTTCAGTACCCACCACCAGTTTTGACTTATGGAACAGCTCATACCTTCCGGTGGTGTCAGTAGCAACCGCAGTATTATGACTGGTAAGCCATACGTGACGGCCTTCTGCATCGGCCTTTCCCTGGTCATAGCAAAGAAGGGACGGGGCTGAATATGAAACGTTTACATCATAGGCCGATGCCCCGAAGATAAGCGTTGCGTCCGGATGCTCCTGAAGCCAGGCCTGATAGCGCTGGAAACTCTTCTGGCCCCTCACGTTATCCAGCATGAAATAGCGGGTAAAGGTTTCAGGAGCCAGGATAAGGCACTGGCCTTCAGGGACGCCGGCGCTGTCCAGAAGGTGAAGGAAACGGGCGTCCTGCTCTTCCTGAGTAAGGGAGCCGAACTTCTCATAAGGATCAAGGTTCGGCTGACCGGCCATAACCTGAAGTGACGGCGCATCCGAAGGAACCTCATAGCGGAGGCAGGAGGACCAGATCATCGGCCCGAAAAACACCAGCGCAAGCCCGGAGAAGGCCGCCACGCGGGCTTTGGCATTCCACCCGCCCATACGGCCGTCGGAGAGGGCCACCATTATGCCGAATACGGCAAGGTTTGCCGCCAGCACCCACAGGGAGCCGCCAAGGTGACCAAGGACGGAATACCACTGGATAAGGCCGGTAGTTTCCGCAAAGGCGTTGCCAAGCACCAGCCAAGGCCAGGAAATCTGAGCCACTGAAAGGTAGTACTTCTCCCAGGCCAGCCAGGCCGCCGCCAGATAGATATAAGGAAGCACACCGCCAGTGCGACGTTTCACTATGCGGAAACTCTCAAAGACAAGGCTCATCTGGATGGCGTTGGCAAGTATGGCAAACACCGCCCCGCCAACCGTTGCGCCGGCAACCCACCACGTTGTAACGGCATTCCAGAGCACAAATGCAAGGTAATGCCACCAGAAGAACCGGCGCGTTTTCCATTCAGTAGCCAGCCGCTCCATGATGAGCAGCGGCACGAAGCCCACAAGCGCCGTCCAGCCCATATGCGGAACCAGCCACGGGAGGCTCATAAGGACCGTGAAGGCCAGGGTAAGCCCTGCGAATATGCCGGTGCGGTTTTTCATAACAAACAAAGTTATGAATTATTTTCGTAAATTTGTGGGTTAAACAGAACAAACTATGGCTTTCAAGGATAACTGGATTGTAAAGAACCTCATCGGCGCAGTGATATTCTTCGTGCTCCTTCTTGTTGGTGCGGCTGTTGGGCTCAACCTTATCACCCGTCACGGAAAAACCGTGACCGCCCCGGATTTCACTAACCTCAGCCTTACAAGGGCCGATTCCCTTGCCAAGGCAGGTGGCGTGGGCATAAAGGTGGTGGATTCCGTCTTTGTGAAGCGCCTTCCCGGCGGCGTGGTATACAGGCAGAACCCCAAGGCCGGTGCAAAGGTGAAGAAGGGCCGCAGCATCTTCCTTACCATCAATTCCGTTGTGCCCCGCAAGGTTGTGATGCCTAATCTATACGGTTATTCCGTAACCGAAGCCCGCGCAGAACTGAAAAACCGCGGCCTGGGCATAGGAAAACTCAATTACGTGAGGGATATCGCCACCAACACCGTTCTGGGCCAGTTCTGCGACGGCCGTGAACTTGCCGCCGGAGATCTTGTTGTGAACGGATCGGACATAGACCTCAAGGTTGGAGTGGGCAGTGAGGATAATACTACCGTGGTGCCAAGGGTTATCGGCATGAAATACGTGAGTGCCGTAGATGCCATTCACGACCGCTTCCTCAATACCGGCAAGGTTACCTTTGATCCCAACATCAAAACCTACGCAGACTCCGTAGACGCAGTTGTTTACAAGCAGGACGCCATTGGCGCCACCAAGAGCCTGGGCTCTCCCGTGAACATCTACCTTACCCTTGATCACTCCAAGCTTCCCGCCCAATGATAGATAAGGCCGAAGAGATTGCCGGTCTTGCCGGCAATGACGT
>OMQK01000225.1 GCA_900313205.1 uncultured Bacteroidales bacterium
TTAAGGGGGATTCAACAGGGAAATCCCTTACGGGCGAATTCTCGACGGAGAACTTGGATGAGATTTTGGAATTGATTGGACTGGCTCTGGACGTGGAGCTTGTCCGCGAATAAAAGACGTATTATCATGAAAAGAATTGCAATTATCATGGCTGCATGTTTTTGTTTGCTGCCCTCACTCTCCGCTCAGAAGATTAGGAAATATGAAATAGGCGCAGGAGCGTCTTACGGTTTCAAAGTCGATAAGATTAAGGCCAACAATTACGGATTTGAACTATTCGGAGGTTATAAGATTAACGACCATTTTTCCGCTGGAGTCGGACTTAACTATTTGAACTTCAATGGTAGGATGGATCTTCCTAGCGGGATTGAGAATGTTAGTATCTGGACGGAAAACTACTCGGCTTATCGCCCCTTTGTCTATGGCCGATACGACTTCCTGCCAAACCGGAAATGGACTCCCTTTGTCGGCATACGTTTGGGATATGCTTTTTTCAATAATTCATCCTTGCATTTTACAGTGCTTCCTCCTTCAGGATCGGGTTATGATCCCATCGATATGTCCAAATATGCGTATTTGACGGATCTGGACCACACGCTGGGCGTGAAAGGCAATGTTTTCGGAACCATAGACCTAGGTGTCTCCCGTCATATCGGAACAAAGGGCGGGAAAATCTCCTTCGGCGTATTTCTGGATTTTCAACCCGTCAAGTTTACGTATTACAAGAACGAGCAGAAACGAATCAATACGACGATTGGCCCCAAAATTGGTGTGACTTTCTAAGCATGCAAAAAATGAGGAAAACTGTCGTGACCCTGGCCTTCCTGTTCGTCGGGGCGGTCCTTTGGGCACAGACGAGCTTGCGGGATGGTATGGCCGTGCTGGAGAAAAAGTACGGCATCCATTTCGTATACGATGCCTCTCTCCCGCTTGAAAGGAGATTGGGCCAACCCAATGGGACAACGCTGGAAGAAGCGTTGGCTCATCTATTCGAAGGATCGGATATCCGATATGAAATAAAAGGGAAGCATGTAATCCTGAAGAAGAACCGGAAGGTAACCATCAGCGGTTTGATTCTGGATGCAGCATCGGGAGAGACTCTCATCGGTGCGGGTGTTACTTCCGGAAAGGACGGCGCTGTGACAAACAACTTTGGATTCTACTCGCTTTCCATCCCCGGGAAGGATGATAAGGTTAGTGTTACTTATTCTTACGTAGGATACACGACGAAGACCATTTCGATCCGGGTGCAGAAAGATACGACCATCAATGTGAGGTTAAGCCCAGGTGCATCATTGGAAGAGGCCATCGTAACCGCCCAGCGGGAATCCGGCGTCGCCGCCACTAAGATGAGCGCCATCGAGGTCCCCGTTGCAGCTATCAAGAGCGCACCAGCGCTCTTTGGCGAAGCCGATGTCCTAAAGACTATCCAGTTGCTTCCAGGTGTCCAGGGAGGAACGGAAGGATTCTCTGGCTTGTATGTCCGTGGCGGCGGTCCGGATGAAAACCTGCTTCTGCTGGATGGGATTCCCATCTACAATGCGGAACACATGCTGGGCATCTTCTCCGTCTTTCAGCCGGAGGCGGTCAAGAAGGTCACCCTATACAAGGGCTCTTTCCCCGCCCGATATGGTGGCCGTATTTCCAGTATCATCGATGTGCGGACGAACGATGGCAACCTCTATGAGACTCATGGGAGTTTCGGGGTGAGCATGCTAAGCGACAAACTGCACCTGGAAGGACCCATCTGGAAAGGGAAGACCTCCTTCTCTGTCAGCGCACGGGGAATGCACACCCTCCTGCTGACCCCGATCATCAAACTCACCGGTTTCGACGGGAACTATTTTTTCTACGATCTTGATGCCAAACTCACGCATTGGTTCAGTGACCGTGACCGCCTGTATTTCAATGTTTACAACGGGCTGGATGATTTCTATTACCGCAACCAGGACAATTATGGCAGCGGTAGGACGGGAGGGGACATCGCGGACAATCAGAACTTAGGCATCCGCTGGGGAAACACCGTGGCGGCGCTCCGTTGGAACCATGTTTTGGGACCTAAACTATTTGCAAACACGACGGTGGCTTTCAACCGCTATAAAATGCAGATAGAGTCGGACCTGGTTTCCAAGGAGACCGGCCTGGATGGGAGCCTTGGAAACAACCGGTATCAATTCGACTATAGATCCGGCATGCGCGACTGGGTGGCGAAAGTCGATTTCGATTATACTCCGTCTCCTTCCCAGAAGGTCAAGTTCGGCGCGGATTATACCTACCACACCTTCATCCCGGAAACGTTCACTACCTATGCCCGCGAGGTGATGGGGGGTGTCGTCCAGATAGACACCACCATCAGCATGAAGAGCAACGCCGAGCAGGTGGGCCATGAGGCCAGCCTGTATGTCGAGGATGATATCCGTATCGGCAGCCGCCTGACCCTGAACCCCGGATTTCATGCATCCCTCTTTGGAACGCAGGGGAAAACCTACTGGTCCCTGGAACCGCGTATGAGCGCCAAAGTCGCGATGAGCGAGGACTGGTCGGCCAAGGTGTCTTATTCCCGGATGTCGCAGTATGTCCACCTGCTTTCCTCCTCCCAGATTTCGCTCCCGGTGGACCTGTGGGTCCCCATTACCAAGGATATCCGGCCGGAGACGTCGGACCAGTATTCCCTCGGCCTCTACTTCAACGGGATTCCCGGTTGGGAGTTCTCCCTGGAGGGATACTACAAGAATATGCGGAATGTACTGGAATACAAGGAGGGTGTTGCCTTCATGTTCGACTCAAGCGGCTGGGAGAACAAGGTGGAAGTGGGGACAGGCCGGGCAATGGGCATTGAACTCTTCATCGAGAAGACGATGGGAAAGACTACCGGCTGGCTGGGTTATACCCTTGCCAAAAGCGACCGGCTGTTCCCGACCATCAACCACGGAGAGCGTTTCCCTTACCGCTATGACCGTCGACACAACGTGAACCTGCTGGTGAATCACAAGTTCAATGAGAAGTTCGACATAAGCGCCACCTGGAATTTCGCTTCCGGCGGTGTAACCACGCTTCCGGAACGTCGGATTGTGATGACAACCCCTTCTGGTACTTTCCGCTATGCCGATCTCGTTACTTCACGGAATAACTACCGTCTGCCTTCCAGCCATACTCTGAACCTGGGCTTCAATTTTCACAGGAAGCATAATCGAGGTGAGGGGATCTGGAATCTGAGTGTTTACAATGTGTATAACTACATGAATCCTAGCCTTGTTCTGAAGGAGAATGAAGAGCAA
>OMQK01000223.1 GCA_900313205.1 uncultured Bacteroidales bacterium
TTGGCTGAAGATTGCACTGTGGGTTATCCTTGGCATAATTATTCTTACGGTACTGACGCTGGTAATTCTGGGCAGGGTGTGCCCGCAGTGGCTGGATCAGTTCCTTTATTCTCCAGAAGAACTGGAGATTCTTTATCCTGGCAAGTTATGACACCGGTTAGAAGGGAAGGGTATAAATTCTGTCAGGACATCTGCATTCCTTGTTATGATACGGACCGTAGGGCTTTTCTGAAGCCCGCGGCCTTCATGGATTTTGCCCAGGAGATAGCGTACTGGGCGGCAAATGACCTGGGCTTCGGCTACGACACCCTCCATGTCCACCATACCGCCTGGGTGCTCACAAGGATGCATATCCATTTTGAGGAGCCCCTCAGCTGGCGTGACAACGTTACCCTCTACACCTGGCACAAGGGCGCCAGCGGCCTTTTCTACCTCAGGGATTTTGACCTTAAGGACGCCGCCGGCCGTAGCCGCGTAAAGGCCACCACTTCCTGGGTGGTCATTGATGAGCGCACCCGCCGTATGGTGCGCCCGGAAGACCTCAGGGACCTTCTGGACCCTGATATGAAAGTGGATGACGCCATTGCAGAGCCCGTGCAGAAGATTGTGCTTCCAAAAGGAGATTCCCGATCGGAGTCGGGAATGACGGAAGGGAAGTCGGGAATGACGGAGACGGCAGAGGGAGAGCACACGGTGTCATACTCAGACCTGGATTTAAACGGCCATACCAACAACTCCCGTTATGTGGTGTGGGCAATGGACTGCCTCCCAAAAGAGGTCACGGACAGTCCTGTTAAAGACATTTATATAAACTTCGTTAAGGAAACTCTCCCCGGAGACATGGTGCAGCTGTGTGCCCAAAATGACGGCAGTACCTGGTATGTTGAGGGGAAGGTTTCAGATAGAACCTGTTTCCTTGTTAAAGCAGTTTTCTGATGCATGATTTGTTCTTCGGGCAGGGGATTGCCCATACAATCCTTCTGCTTGCATTCGTAATAGGAATCGGCCTTTATCTTGGCCGTTTCAAAGTGAAGGGAATTTCCCTTGGCACCACCTGGATCCTGTTTGCGGGCATCCTGATGGGCCATCTGGGCTTTAAGGCCGATCTTAACGTCCTCCATTTTGTGAAGGAGTTCGGCCTCATCCTCTTCGTGTTCTCCATCGGCCTGCAGGTTGGTCCCGGATTTTTCCACTCCTTCCGCAGCGGAGGCGTCAAGATGAACCTCCTGGCGGTTATGAACATCCTCCTTGCCGTTGCGGTTACCTGGGCAATATCGGCCCTTACGGGTGAGCAGCTCACCACCATGGTGGGCGTCATGTCCGGTGCCGTCACAAATACCCCCGGCCTTGGTGCCGCGCAGCAGACTTTCATTGACGTTTCCACCGCCGGCGGCACCACCGCAATGGCGGCCAGCGTCGCATCGGAGAAACTTGCATCGGCCTATGCCGTGGCGTATCCTATAGGCGTTCTTGGCGTCATAGCCGTGATACTCATTTTCAAGGCTGTCTTCAAGATTGACCATAACAGGGAACTGGAGGAACTGAAGGAGGCCGAGGATTCCGGCGAGCACGCCCGCCGCATGCATGTTGCCGTTGAGAATCCCGCCATTTTCGGCCGTAAACTCTTTGACGTGGTGAAGGAGTTCGGCGGAGACTTTGTGGTGTCCCGCGTCATGCAGGGGGAGGAGATCCTTCTTCCGGATGAGAACACTGTCCTCAATGAGGGCGACAAAGTGCTTATAGTGACCACCAATGCAGAGGTTGACCGCCTCCGCATCCTCTTTGGAGAGGAGGTTCCCATGCACGTCCAGGAATGGCGCGAAAAAGACCACGTGATGGTTACACGCCGCATTGTCATCACCAATTCCAAACTCACCGGCAAAACCCTCAAGGACCTCAGGCTCCGCAGCGCTTATGGCGTGAGCGTCACCCGCGTGATACGTGCAGGCGTTGAACTTGTGGCCCGCCCCACTCTCTATCTTCAGATGGGTGACGGTCTCCTGTGCGTTGGCCCCCAGGCCAGCATAGACCAGGTTGCCGGCATAGTGGGAAACTCCGCCGCTGCCCTCAATAAGCCCAATCTGGTGCCCATCTTCCTTGGAATTGTGGTTGGTATCATTTTTGGCTCCATTCCCATCCGTTTCCCCGGCATTCCCCAGGCCATAAAACTGGGCCTGGCCGGAGGTCCGCTCATCATCGCAATCCTTCTTGGTCACTTTGGCCCCAAGTATAAGATCACTACCTATACCACCACCAGCGCCAACCTTATGATAAGGGAAATCGGCATATCGCTGTTCCTTGCATCAGTTGGAATCGGCGCCGGTGCAAACTTCTGGTCATCAATTGTTGGCGGTGGTTACTGGTGGATACTTTACGGTGCAGCAATCACCATCATCCCTCTGTGTATCACTTTTGTTGTGGCCCGCGTCTGGGGCAAGCTCAACTTCTACCAGATTTGCGGCCTTATCAGCGGCTCCTGTACCAATCCGCCGGTGCTGGCCTTCGCCCAGGGCATGTACGGCAGCGACTATACGTCCGTGAACTATGCCACGGTGTACCCGCTGTCCATGTTTATGCGCGTGCTGGTAGCACAGCTGCTCATCCTGGTTGCAATGGCGTAGGTGATGGTGGACCTGGTCTATCCTTCGGAGCCTGCTCCGCTGTATCCCCGGCCTTCCATTGGCCGTCCGGGCCGGCAGCCCATTCCCAGGGGGGAGATGCTCCCGCTCATGGAACCGTCCGGTCTGGTCTATGGCCGGGCAACCCGCGACTGGTGCCACAGCGGTTCCAAGGTGCTGCATCCGGTAGTCCATTTGCACATTGTGGACCGGTTTGGCAATATCTACCTGCAAAAACGAGCGATGACCAAAGACCTCCTTCCCGGCTATTGGGATACGGCGGTGGGCGGCCACGTAACCTATGGTGAGCAGGCCGTGGAGGCCCTGTACCGTGAGGCGGCGGAGGAATTGGGCCTGCACGCATTCAATCCCATCCCGCTGGATACCTACACCTACCAGACGGAGCGCGACAGCGAATTCGTGTTCATTTACGGCATGGTGGGGCATCCGGACATTGCCCCGGACGAGTCCGAAGTCTCCGAAGGAAAGTGGTGGTCCCAGGAGGAACTGGACGGCGCATTCGGGAAAAATATCCTTACGCCCAACTTCGAGTCAGAATTTCCTCAAATTCGTGCCCGTTTACTGGCATTACTGTAGGATTTCCCCGAAAAAAGCCGTAACTTTACAAGGTTATGGCATCAGATATCGACAAATTCGTACATGACCAACT
>OMQK01000222.1 GCA_900313205.1 uncultured Bacteroidales bacterium
AAGTATCGGCATATAAATCGACGTTTGCCTGACGTACCGCAAACGAGTCCTGACGGGGCTGATGGACCTGAATATTGACATAAGAAAAAACGTCCTTTTATGGGCGTTTTTTTCTTGCAAACATATTCGAATTGTGGTATAATTTGTGTAGATGATACAGATATAGTCGGAGGTGTTTTTATGTCATTTGAAAACGGTGCTGGTAGATATCGTGGGTTAAGACTTGTTAATGATGTTGCACCTTTTATGTATAATATGAGTAGGGTGCAGTCAATATCTTCGTCTGATACTGATTATTTGTTGTCAGTATATGATTTGCGTGATTCGCAGCGTATGGGTTCTTACTTTTTGTCGGAACTTGATACAGGTCAGGATATTGCACATAAATATCAGAGTGATAAGTATTCTTATGCTGATTTTATGGCTGCTGCAGTGAATGCCTTCGAACATGATGATGTGTACAATCAGGCTGATGCTACGGGCTTTATCAACCTGTTCGGCCTGCCGCTCAAAGTTCGTGCCCTGATGCAGGAGAAGACGGGTAAATGAGTGAGGCCATGTGGGGAGGCCGTTTCACCAAGACCGTAGATGAAATGGTCAACGAATTCCAGGCCTCCATAAACTTTGACAAACGCATGTATCACGAAGATATTGCCGGCTCCATTGCCCATGCCATCATGCTGGCCAAGTGCGGCATTATCTCCGATGATGACTGCGGTGCCATTTTGCAGGGATTAAAGGATATCGAAGCGCAGATTGAAGCCGGAGAGTTTGACTTCTCGGTGGATTTGGAAGATATCCACATGAATATCGAAAAGCGGCTGACTGAGGCCATTGGTGAGGCTGGTGGGCGGCTGCGCCGGTTCCACCACCGGCGGCCTCAAGGTAGACCGCGTGATGGTTCTTTTCAAGGCCGTGCATATGCAGAACCTTAAAACCCTCAATCCTTCCTCTATCTTTGAGGTAAGGATGGGCCGCCGCATTCTCCACGACGAAGATATCTATCCCCAGGTGCTCTATATAGCCCTTTTCTTCCTCCTCATAGGCTTCTCAACCGTGCTGTGTCTCCTCCTTGGAGACCCTAACAACCACGCGCTTCTGGGGTCCCTCGCAAGCCTTACCAACGTGGGGCCTTCGCTTGGGAGCATAGGCTCCATGGGAAACTACAACGCTGAACCATCGGCCCTGAAATTCGTTTTCTCTGCCGATATGTTCCTTGGCCGCGTGGAGATCTATCCTGTCCTGGCGGTACTTTCCAGTATTATCAACCCCAAGTCAAAGTGATGCTCACCAGGGAGGGGTTTCTGAACGATGCTTTTCTCCGCTGGTTCCCCTATGAACCAACGCCCTGCCAGTATGCCCTGCTGCAGAAAGTGGCGTCTTTCCTTACGTCAGACGATGGCGATATCCTGGTTGTGAACGGCTATGCCGGCACGGGCAAGACCGCGGCTCTGGCATCTGTCATCAACGCCATGGCGGAACTTGAGGTGAAGTGCGTGCTACTGGCTCCTACAGGCCGATCCGCAAAAGTGCTGTCTTCCTATGCCGGCCGTCCGGCGTCCACAATCCACAAGCATATCTACAGGCAGAAATCCTTTGGAAACGACGGCTTTGGGCAGTTCTCGCTTATGCCAAACAAGGCAAAGAATACTCTGTTCATTGTGGACGAGGTGTCACTGATTGGAATTGAGGCAGGGGAGAAGGGATCGGCCTTCGGCTCCGGAAATCTGCTGGAAGACCTTGTTGCATTTGTTCGCTCCGGCGTTGACTGCCGCCTCATCCTTGTTGGAGACAATGCCCAGCTGCCGCCTGTGGGCCTTGACGCATCGCCTGCACTGAGTCCGGAATATATGTCCGGAATAGGCGGAGTTTCTTTTGCTACGCTCACAACCGTTGTGAGGCAGGGGGAGGGCTCCGGCATCCTTGTGAACGCAACCCGCCTCAGGGAAAAACTGGCGGAGGGTGAGGACCCCGTGGGCCTTGATGAACTTGGCCTTGTCACAAAGGACTTCCCGGACATTGAGAGCATAACCGGAAGCGAGCTTCTGGATGCCCTTTCAGACGCCTACGGCAAGTTCGGGGAAGATGAAGTGGCTGTCCTGTGCCGGTCCAACAAGAGGGCAGTGCGTTACAACGCCGGCATCCGCGCCCAAGTGCTGTACCGTGAGGAACAGCTGGTGAGGGGAGACAAGCTCATGGTTGTGAAAAATCACTATCTGGAGGGCCTGGAAGGCACGGATTATATAGCAAACGGAGACATAGTGCGCCTAATGAGAATCCGTCATTTCGAGGAGCGCTACGGCCTTCATTTTGCCGATGCAACCCTTGCGCTTCCGGATTACGGCAACCAGGAAATCACGTCCAAGGTGCTGCTGGATACGCTTTCGTCGGAATCGGCATCCCTTACCTATGAGCAGTCCAATGCCCTGTATCAGGGCGTACTGGCCGATTATTCCCACCTCTCCACCAAAAAGAAGCGCTACGATGCCGTGCGGGAAGACCCCTACTACAACGCCATCCAGCTTAAATATGCCAGCGCAATCACGTGTCACAAGGCCCAGGGCGGGCAGTGGCAGTGCGTGTTTGTGGATAATCCCATCTGGCAGGATTTCCTTACGGCCGATGACCTGAAATGGCTGTACACCGCCTTTACCCGTGCGGTGGATAAGCTCTATCTTGTGAATTTCCCGTCCTCGCTCTTCAGGTAGCGAAGCCAGAATTCCCGGCTGGCCTTGGTGTCGTGAGCGCCCTGGTAGCCGCGGTAGCCGTGCATTCCGTCAGGGTAGATCATGAATTCAAAGGCCGATCCCTGCCTCTGGAGTACGTCCATGAGCTGAAGGGTGTTCTGGAAATGGACGTTGTCATCTCCGGTGCCGTGGGTGAGTTTAAGCATCACCTTATCTGAGCCGTACTCTCCGGGATAGTCCTTCACACGGCGTATTACGGCAGTGTCATTATAGCCGTCGGGGTTGTCCTGAGGGGTGGACATGAAACGTTCCGTGTAGTGGGTGTCGTAGAGAGTCCAGTCATAGACTCCGCCTCCGGCAATGCCGTAAGGATAGTACTCGGAGGCAGTTGTCACAAGGAGCGTTGTCATTGTGCCACCAAAGCTGAAGCCTTCAACACCAATTTTATCGGCCTTCACGTAGGGTAGGCTGCGGAGCCATTTGGCCCATTCCACAAAGTCATCCACTTCCACCGTTCCAAGGTGTTTGTAGATTGCGTCAAGGCCTTCACGGCCGTTGTGGCCCGCGGCGCGGCAGTCCGCGATCAGTTCAATTATACCGTTTTCGCGGAA
>OMQK01000334.1 GCA_900313205.1 uncultured Bacteroidales bacterium
GTCTTACCGCTGCAAAGAGACGGGACGTAATCCTGGAAGCCAGAACCGGAAACCCCTTGTTTGTCCTTGGCACCAGAAGCGCCTTGTGGATACCATTTGAAAAACTTGGTCTTATCATAGTGGACCAGGAGCAGGACAGCTTTTACAAACAGGATTCCCCTGCCCCCAGATACCATACGCGGGAAACTGCAATTATGCTTGCTTCAATATATGGCGCAAAAGTAATCCTAGGCAGCACGTGCCCGTCTCTGGAATCTATATATAATTCTGAAACAGGCTTGTTTACAAGGCTTGAGCTAAACCAACGCTTTAATAATTCACCAGAGCCGGAAGTTATGCTTGTGGACATATCGGCAGAGAAAAAGAAAAGAGGTATGTCCGGCAGTTTCTCCTTAAAGCTTCTTGCCCGTCTGAAGGATGCAGTGGATGGTGGGAAAAAGGCTCTTGTAATATGCCGGGCAAAGGCAGCTGTTGAACAGGTCAGAGAAGAATTAGAAAACATTTTCCCGGGGGCATTGGGCGAAAGAATAATGCTGGACACTCCTTTTGTCGTAAAGACAATACCTTATGGAGAGTATGCCGTCATAGCTGTCCTTTTGGCCGATGGTCTTCTTGGTCGTGAGGATTTCCGCAGTGATGAACGTGCCATGCAGATGTTCACTCAACTCAGGGGCAAAACCGGACTTCTGGTTATTCAGACAAAGGAATCAAGGCATCCTGTGTTCTCACAGGCTTTTGCCGATACCCTTCTTGCTGAAAGAAAAGCAGTGGGCTATCCCCCGTTCACACGTATGGTCAAACTGGAACTTAAAGATTCAGATGAAAACCGGCAGAAACTCCGCGCCCGTTTCCTTGGAAACAGGCTCAAAGAGGTTCTGAGGCCGTTTTCCGATCCCCTGATCCTGGGGCCAGAAAAGGGCGAAATCCGTGTTTTCTTCAAACGTGATAAAAATCTCACGGCCGGAAAGCAGGCCCTTTATAAAGAAGTCACTTCTTTTGAGCAGCAGTACTCCTGCCACATTATTATTGATGTAGATCCCGTTTAGCATTTCAGCACGGCTTCAGGCCCGGAAATGGGCAAAAACGGTCCTGGTCACGTGCTGGAGCACGGCGTGAAGCCCGGAAATGGCTTAAACCGGTCCTGGTCACGTGCTGGAGCACGGAGATAACAATTCTGTGGAACTTTGTGGAACAATTGCAAGGAAATCTAAAGATTTCTTTGTAATTTTGCATTCTATGGGAAAAATTATTGCAATAGCCAACCAAAAGGGCGGAGTGGGAAAAACCACTACCGCAATCAACCTGGCCGCATCTCTTGCGGTCCTGGAGAAAAGAGTACTCATCATTGACGCGGATCCTCAGGCAAACACCACCTCCGGCCTTAACTTTGACCCGGAAAACAGTGACCACCGCACCCTGTATGAGATTCTCATCGGAAAATTATCGGCCAGTGACGCCCTTATCCAGACAGAGCTTCCAAAGCTCCATATGATTCCCTCCCACATCAACCTTGTGGGTGCGGAAATTGAGCTCCTAAACGTCCCTGACCGTGAATCCGTGCTCAAGAAGGGCCTCATCACCGTGAACTGCCTTACCGCGGCAGATTCCGTAATGATTCCCGTGCAGCCGGAATTCTTTGCCCTGGAAGGCCTTGCAAAACTTATCCAGACCATCCGCCTGGTCCAGAACGGAATCAATCCCGCCCTAACTATCGAAGGTTTTGTAGTCACAATGTTTGACGGCCGCACAAAGGTTCACAACCAGGTTGTGGCACAGCTCCGTGACCATTTCCAGGATATGGTGTTCAATACAGTAATCCAGAGGAGCATCCGCCTCAGCGAAGCCCCCTCATACGGCAAACCCATAATCCTCTACGATGTAATGAACAACGGTACATCCAACTACATGAACCTGGCAAAGGAAGTACTGGACAAGAACAGCAAGTAATATGGCAGCAAAGAATCAATATGGCCTTGGAAAGGGACTTGGAGCCCTTCTGGGCGGTGAAGACCTCTCTGAACTGAGAAAACCCGTTGGTTACATCAACAAGGAAGTTGTTTCCACTGAGGGCAAACCCCAGGACACCTCAGACGTCCTCCGTATTCCCATAGACCTCATAGAGCCCAATCCCTACCAGCCCCGTATGACATTTGCATCGGAGGCCATGCAGGAACTGGCCGATTCAATCCGTACCTTCGGCCTTATCCAGCCCATTACTGTGCGCCGCAAGGGAGACAAATACCAGATAATAAGCGGTGAACGCCGTTATCGTGCCTCCATAATGGCAGGTATGGACATGATTCCCGCCTATATCAGGGATGCCTCTGAGCAGGGAATGCTGGAAATGGCCATTGTGGAGAATATCCAAAGGGAGAATCTGGACCCCATCGAGGTTGCCATGAGCTACCAGCGCCTTATGGACGAGTGCTCTCTCACCCAGGAGCAGATGGCCGACCGAGTTGGCAAGAAGCGCGCCTCCGTTGCCAATCAGCTGAGGCTCCTCAAGCTCCCCGCAAAGGTCCAGCATGACCTTAAAGTGGGGCTTGTGAGCGT
>OMQK01000221.1 GCA_900313205.1 uncultured Bacteroidales bacterium
CCTGAAGGCGGACGGGACGCTGGTCTCCCGCGGCTTCAACTCGAGCGGGGAGCGCTCCGTCAAGGACTGGACGGACGTGGTTATGAGACCTGGCTTGCCAAGAGTGACGACCTGCTGCATTGGCAGACACTGGGACGCATCCTGTCCTACAAGGACGATGGGTGGGACATGAACCAGCGTGGCGGTTTCCCTGCCCTCATCGACTGGACATGGGACGGTTCATACGCTATCGGACAATACAAGAAGAACCACTGGATGACCTATATCGGTGGACACGGGACGGGTTACGAGGCTGTCCGTGAGCCGTATGGAGGAGACTGCATACCCAGTGGGAAGTTGTATCGTTATATCGCGCGGGGTGTTTTGGCTGTCGTCTTCGTGGTAGCGGGCGATCAGGAGGCGGCTCCCCTGATAAAAGAAAGGCGGAGAGGACCGTCTTCTTTGGTTTTATTATGCTGTGTATCAGCTTATTAAAAGACTATTTGTATGTTTGCGTGTTGCCTGGTACGCTTTGAGACAACAACAAACGAATAATGGTCCCATATTATTTCCAATCGTCAAAGCCTCCATATCTCAATAAGTTTTTATATTTTTGACCGAACTATCGCTTATTTAAATTGAACAACAATGAAAAAAGCTGTAATCATTATCCTTTCGCTTATTTGCCTGATCGTTTGTTCCTGCGAGAAAACGCTTCATCAACGCCAACTTGTTGGAAGTTGGGCTGTCACTCAAAAAACAACTACATCCGGATCCCTTGAAGGCGAAAATACTGTGGATGGATTTGTTTATACATTCGATAAGGAAGGTCATGGAACAATTGTACGAAACGATAGAGTTTCCAGCTTTTCCTATCAATGCAAAACGGATAGTCTCACGATTGTTTTGGATGGAGAGACTACGCCAGAAGCATACCGCATTGATGTCTTGACAGAAAAAACATTTGTGGTCAGCAACACATACGCTGTCGCAATTCTCGGTAAGGTTTTTCGTCAATATACGACCCTTACGGGGAAGAAGTTAGACCGTTCGTAAGAGAAGAAGGGGGTCACTTCCCTTCGGAATTTCCATTAAAGCACTGATAATCAGTTAGCCTGGCGGAGAGGACGAGAGTAAATGCCCATATTTCGCCGCATATTACGAAACTACTCGTTCCCTGCCGATTATCGCACCACCCTTTGTTACCGCTGCGCGAACTGATGGGCCCGGTCTCCGGCACGCCGACGTCAACAACCTCCGCCGCAACGACATCAAGGGCGACCACATCGAGGTCACGACCGTCAAGACGGCGGACAGCATCTCCATCGAGCTGAACAAGGTCACCAAGGCCATTCTGGAGAAATACAAGGACACCCCCTTCAAGGACGGCAAAGCCCTCCCGAACTACACCAACCAGGCGATGAACCGCGACATCAAGGAGCTGTGTAAACTCGCCGGCATCAATGAGGAGATTCGCGTGACCACCTACAAGGGCAACGTCCGCACCGACAAGATCCAGCCCAAGTGGGAGCTCGTCGGCACCCATACCGGCCGCCGCACCTTCATCGTCAACGCCCTGTCCCTCGGCATCACTCCGAACATCGTGATGAAATGGACCGGCCACTCCGACTACAAGGCCATGAAGCCCTACATCGACATCGTGGATTCCATCAAGGCCAGTTCGATGACGAAGTTTGATGGGTTGATATAGAATTGTTTGCCGAATTGTTTGGAATTATGCTTTATAAACATTATGTTTGCAGAGCATAATAATTGACAGAAATGAGATTCGTTGACAGAGAGAAAGAAATCGCGCGTCTTCAGCAGCTGCTGAAAGGCGATTCTCCGTATTTCGTTATCATTCGGGGACGACGCAGAATCGGCAAATCGACTCTGATCGGGAAAGTGCTATGCGAGAAAGATATCTATTATGAGGCAGACAGGACGGACCCGGTAAACCAGATGGCGGAACTGTCCCGTATGGTAGCTCATGTTATTCCAGGGTTTGATGATGCAGTGTATAAAGATTGGCGGGCATTACTCTCTGCCATAAATCATCGTGTGACAGAAAGGATAACCCTCTGCCTTGATGAGTTTCCGTACCTTGCAGAAGGGACGCCTTCGCTGCCGTCCATTATCCAGGGTCTTTTGGACTCGGATATGGACAAACTGAAATACAACCTGATTCTGTGTGGATCTTCCCAGCAGATGATGTACAACCTCACCCACGACGAGTCTTCTCCGCTGTACGGAAGAACAGATGCTGACTTTGGGATGAAGGCAATACCTGTCAACTATCTGCAAGAAGCCTTGAATCTGGATGCCCAGAAAACCATCGAGCATTACGCCGTTTGGGGCGGTGTCCCCAGATACTGGAAACTGGCGGAATCCTCGGCTTCCCTGAAGGATGCCATTTGGACACATATCCTGTCTGACATGGGAGCCTTGTACGAGGAGCCGCTTCGTCTTTTCCGGGACGATATGAAGGATATCGTCAAGACATCAACCCTCATGTCCGTCATCGGGGGCGGGACCAACCGCCTGTCGGAGATTGCTTCCCGTCTGGGCGAACCGGCAACGAACCTGTCCAGGCCCTTAGCCAAGTTGATAGATCTGGGATACCTGGAGAAAGAAGTTCCTTTTGGGGAATCTGTAAAGTCATCTAAGAGAAGCCTCTACAGGATAGCCGATCCTTTCCTGCTTTTCTACAACAAGTTTGTCGTCCCCAACAAATCTTTCATCGAACTTAGGCGCAATGCTCCTGTTGAAGCGGCTTTTGAACGGGATTTTCCCGGGCATGTCGGTTATTGGTGGGAGCACATCTGTCGGGATGCCGTGAGCGGAAATATAATTGACGGAATCAGTTACGGCATTGCTCGCCGTTGGTGGGGAAAGATTAACGTTGTCAACGAAGAAGGAAGGCCAGAAAGCAAGGACATTGAACTGGATGTAGTTGTGGAGTCTCTGGACCATTCGACCATACTCATCGGAGAGTGCAAATGGTCTACCGGAGAGAATGGCCGTCTATTGACAAACGGATTGAAGAAAATAGCGCCAATGCTTCCATTTACGAAGGGGAAACAAATTGTGTATAAACTATTCACCAAAGTACGTCCGGAAGAAGATGCCGGCAACTCCTTCTTGCCGGAAGATGTGCTACATTTACTGCAATGACACATCAAGACTACATCGTTAGCGAAGTTTGATGGGCTTATAGAAATTCAGCCATATTCAAGGAATGTTGTAAAGCCCCGATGCGCTCCCTTATGGTGATATTTGAATGGTCAGCGTCTATATACCTTTGAAATGTTGACATTTTTTCAAAGGCGAATATACTGTTGACG
>OMQK01000220.1 GCA_900313205.1 uncultured Bacteroidales bacterium
TGAATGCTGCGAAAGAGGGTGTCCGGAAGGAGGTCTCGCCAATGGTCCAGAGTTTCGGGAGCGTTAAGACAAGACTGGATACTGCCATCTCCAGCATTGAGAATCTGACGAAAAAGTTTGACGAATATGTCAAAACCAATCAGATCGTGGCAGTGTCAAGGATAAAACGGTATTTACATCTTGTGTTACCCGCTGTTACCGCTCTTGCTGCTTTTCTTCTTAGCTGGGGTGCGTATCACAATAGCTACCATTACTGGGGCGAGAGATTCCATAAGCTCACCAATGACCCGATGCAGACCGAACAACCACTCTTGGATTTGAAATATAACTCCATCGAGATGATCAAAATCGAATTTGAAGGAGGGAGAAAACAGAAGGCTAAAGAGACTATCAAGAAGGCGGAGTCCAGGTTGCGAAAGCACAAAAGAGCCGTGAAGAAGGCGGAACGCAAGAGAAAAAGACAAGCACGAAAAGCCGGAGGAACTGACCATGCAAAATAAACTCGACCCGATTACCGGTATACGATGCAACATCGCTAATTTGACCCATGGCGACGATATCGGCATGTTCACAGTGAAAACTGCGAACGAAACCGTGCATGATGCTGCGCTGCGCCCCATTCCCAGGAACTTGTTCATGACCCTTTGGTACGAAGGGGAAGTTGCTTGCTTGTTTGCGGATTCCAACGTCGGAAAGTCCATCTTTGCCGTCCAGATAGCTGACCAGATCGCTACTACCGAACCGGTCCTGTATGTCGATTGTGAACTCTCCGAAAAGCAATTCCAGCTGCGCTATACCGATGCGGAATCCGGGAGAATGCACCAGTTCCCGGAGCTACTCTTTCACGCAGGAATCAATCCGATGAAGTTTGATGCCGGGTACCATGAAGAGAAAATCCTCTCAGATATTGCGAATGCTGCCGAACAACAACATTGCAAGATCATCATCATCGACAATCTCAGTTACCTGTGCAACGCTGCCGAGAAGGGCTCCGATGCAGGAAGTTTCATGGTAAAACTGATGAATCTGAAAAAGGAGAAGGACTGGTCCATCCTCGTGATAGCCCATACTCCCAAGCGGGATCCCTCCAGGACAATCACCCAGAATGACCTAGCCGGGAGCAAGCGCCTGTACAACTTCTTTGACAGTGCCTTCGCCATCGGCATGTCAGGCCGGGACAACCGGCTAAGGTATGTTAAGCAACTCAAGGCCCGGTCCTGTGAGATCCAGTACGGCGGAGATAATGTCCTCCTCTATGAAATCGTCAAGACCGATGGCTTCCTTCGATTCTCCCTGGTTGGCAATGCCCGTGAGAGCGAACATCTGCGGGCTTTTTCTCCCGAAGATAAAGAAGAGCGCAAGCAACAGGTAGCAGAGATGAAGGCCATTGGAAAAAGCATCCGTGAGACAGCCGCCGAATTGGGCCTCAGCAAGTCCACCGTCGGCCGCATATACCAGGAACTCGACCGTCCCACCTCGTCCCAGTGTCCCAGTATCCCCGGTGGGACAGTGGGACAATAAAACCCGAAATGACATGAAAACACCAGACATCATTCCCTACGAATACGTTACTCGTTCCCTCTCTTTTGACCCGAAAAAGAGTTCTTTCACCACGTTCCTGGAATCCATGTTGGATCCTCTGGTCGTAGAAGGTCTTGTTGAACAATACCAGCTTGGCGTGACCAAGGCTGGCGACGTGATTTTCTTCCAGATTGACAGAGAATGCCGGTGCCGAACCGGAAAGGTCATGAAATATGATCCGGTCACGGGCCATCGGATTAAGGACGATTCTAGCAAGTGTCCCATCAACTGGATTCATGCGCTAATGAAAAGGAAAGGATTGCTACCGGAAGAATGGGCGCTGAGCCAATGCCTTTTCGGAGAGCATTTGCTTTCGATGTATCCGGACCGGACTGTCGCCCTTGTGGAATCAGAGAAGACTGCTGTTTTTTGCGCGGGGTTCATTCCGGAATACGTCTGGCTCGCCACCGGAGGGAAGACCAGCCTGGGCAATAAGTTGGATGTCCTGTCCGGGCGGAAGGTCGTGGCCTATCCCGACGTCGATGCTTACGGCCTCTGGTGCGAACGCTTGTCTGTCTATTCCAATATTAAAGTAAGTGATTATCTGCAACATATAGCTGGGGACAATCCCTCCTTCAGCCACATGGATCTGGCTGACCTTATCCTGGAAAGCCGGCTGCACCCTGACACATCGCAGAATCCAACTTTCCAACAAATCAAACGATATATCTCTCCGGAATACCATTCAGAAACCGAGGCTCTGATCGAAGACCTGGGCCTAGAGTTTCTAGGCGTCGATTATGCACCTAGCGATTAGAAACCTGCCGCCATCTCATCGCGAGACGACGGCAGTTCTTTAGCTCATCAAATGTTTAAGGAAATTACTTTCCCCTCACAAAGTGCCGGTAATCAGAGCCCCAGGTCCCGACAGAATAGGTCGTGCCCTCCTTCTGCCATTCCATCTCCTTTGACGTCAGTTTCACAAGCTTGTAGGTGACATTGCTGTAGTCAGACATCTCCGGATTGATGGTAATGGTACCCTTGTCAATAAGGTCGATGGCATAGTGGCCGCTGTAGTCGTGAGATTCGCCACTTAGGGCATCATATACGTGAAGTTGATAACCGTTGTTCCCATCAAAGGTGAACGTCACCGAACCATCCATCGCGAACACCGTGGGGTCATATTGCTCGGACCAGGTTCCTTCCAGCTTGTTCACATCGATCTTCTCACAACCGCTCAGCCCTGCCACCAGCAGCGCCGCGCAAATCACAATCTTCAAAATCTTCATTGCTTTCGTTTTCTTATTAAACGCACAAATGTGCTAAATCTTGCCTGTAAAATTTCATTTTTTCTCCATCCGCCGGGCGGAACCTTCCAGAGCCCCGCCCGGCATCAGGAAAAAAGTGTTTATGTTTAACCTTGCTTATGAAAAGCCTACTCATTCTTCAGCGTCTCTGCCGGATTCATCCTGGCGGTCTTGAGGTAGTGATACAGCACCACGGCCGAACACAGCACCCCCACAATCACCAGCGCCAGCAAGAACACCGACGGCATAAAGCCCACCCGGTGCGCGAACTGCTGCAGGTAATACCTCACCACCAGCCAGCCGACGGGCGCCGCAATCACGTAACAGATGGCCACTGTCCGCAGATACAGCATCAGGCCCTCCGAGGTGATCTGACTCATATCGGCCCCGAACACCCGCTTCACGGAAATCTCCATCCGCTTGTACTGCACGTCCATCAGCACCTGGCCCCAGATGCCCACCAGCGACAGCAGCACCGCCAGCAGGGAGAACAGCCACACG
>OMQK01000219.1 GCA_900313205.1 uncultured Bacteroidales bacterium
TCCTTCACGTTTTTGGGACCCTCGGTGTTCCAGCTGACGATAACGCCCGTATCCGTTTCGCCGGTGGCGAACTTCAGGTGCGGGTTGGCCGCAAGGTACTCCTTGGTGACAGAGTAGCCTATGGGGTAGGCCGCGACCATGCGCTTGCAATACTCGGGATGGTCTTTGAAATATTTACTCAGCAGGAGCAGGACCATGGACGAGCCCTGGCTGTGGCCCGCGATAATAAACGGACGCCCCCCGTTGCAGTTCTCGAAGTAGTAGTCCAGGGCGGCGGTTATATCGTCGTAGGGCATACCGGAAAGCGCCGCGTTAACGTCCCCGGTCTTCTTATGGATTTCCCCCGCGTACCGCAAGCCGGCCTGGCGATAGTACGGCACAAACACGTTGGTAGCATCCGCGAAGGCGGACGCATGCATCATGTACTCGCCTGCCACGCCCTGCAACATCTCCTCATTGTCCAGCGTCGCGTAATCGGGGGATCCCTCTTCGAAGCTCCCCATGATGTACTCCGTGGCATAAATGTAGATCGTGTCGACCTCCCTGGCAGCATCCGGAATCTGATACCAGCTGGTCTTCCGGGAGTAGTCGGTCATAGCATAGCCTTTTTCTGATGGCAACGTCTGATTCTTCATTTTTTTTACATCCTTTCGCTATCGATCAATATGTATTATTGTAACATATTCCCCACATTTTGTAACCGAATCACTCTTACGCCTTGTAAACTTCCTCCCCGTCCACGATGGTGGCGACGATGTTAGCCTGTGCGACCTTCTCAATGTCGTCGTGGAGGAAATCGCAGTCATTGGCTCCAACGATATGATAATATTCGTCACTGTACCTTGCACGTTCTGCGACGATACGGGCGATTTCCGCCTTCGGGTTTTCCGGATTGTCGGGAATCACCATCATCAGTCCAGCCTGAAGTCGTAATGCCTGGAATAATCCTCCTGAACGTTCAAGCGGAGCGTCCTGTTCGCCAGGTCGTAAACCGCTGTGTGCCATGTCTGCCAGTAGTTATTGGGATGAATGTTCCTGTCGTGCAGCTTGTAGGTATCAATTTCGGACTGAATACCCGCTTTGAAATCCATAGGAGCGCTTGCAATTGTCAGGTTTCCCTCAGTATATTCCGTATACCAGAACGGCTTTGTATCCGCTTCATAAGTCTGGGTATATTTCACACGCTCCATTAAGCGAGCCATTCCTTCCGCGGATTTACCGCCCTCTGCGTAATGCTCCTTCAGTATGGCGTAACGTTCCACTCCGCAGGCATGGGGCGTAAGGATGGGGAAGCCCTTGTAGGTCTTGCCCGCCACGGTCTGCCCTGTCTTCGCTATATGCTTTGCGTAAGAAGTATTCGGCGCGTAGTTGACATAGAAATTTGTCATGATGTTGTCCGTGTCTTTTCTGGCCACAAGCTCGCCGTCAATACACTCGATGATATAGGTCTCCTTCTCGTCGGAGAGCATCCAGTGAAGCCCCCATGTGCCATAACCGCCGTAAATATCCATGTTCTTTAACAATTCTACACCGTGAGCAGCGGATTTGGCGTGATCAAGGACGTAGCGGACTACCGCAACAGCATGGATGCGCGGCTTACCGTAATTGGTTGAGAGCAGAGTAGCGAAGTCCAGGTCAATGGCGGGACAGACGTTGCAGTTCATGGCCACGCCGTTTTCATTGATACCGTCAAACGTCAGGTTTGGCATGGCAAGCAACTGCGCTTCCGAAACGCGGTCAACCTCATTGGATTTCAGCGTGAGAATTGCGGCCAGCCCTATACTTGCGTAACGCCCCTCAGACTTTTTGGGAGCTACCTTGATTACGAATTCCGGAACATCGGCGTAATCCAGATCCAGATTACGTCCGTAGAAGTTTCCGTTGCGCACAGCGGAGCACGCGAAGCCGGTTTTGACCTGTTCACCCGTCTTTAAGTCAGCCGAGTAGTCGGAGTATTCCATGTAGTACAGGTAATCTGCCAGCTTTTTCGGAGTTGTGAAAGAAGACGCCTGTGCCACTGAAACGTAAGCGACGAAACTGAAAGCCATAAGTGCGGTCAATAAGAGATGAAATGCTTTCTTAGAGATTTTCATTGTATCTCCTCCTGTAGAATATCTTACTTTAATTCGCCGCTGTCGGGATTTACGTCCCGCGGCGACGCCCGGTTATCGATACCGTCTCTATTCTTCCTGTTCCTTACGCCTTGTAAACTTCCTCCCCGTCCACGATGGTGGCGACGATGTTAGCCTGTGCGACCTTCTCAATGTCGTCGTGGAGGAAATCGCAGTCAAACACCGTCATATTGGCGAGCTTGCCGAACTCGATGGAGCCCATGCGATGCTCCTGGCGCCACTGACGGGCTACGTTGATGGTCATGGCGCGCAGCGACTGTTCGCGGGTGATGGCTTCCTTTTCATTGTTCGGTAAGTCTATGCCGCCAAGCACTTCTTTCGGATACGAACGTTTTTCCGCCGTGTAAATGCTGTATTTGACATTCATCATCGGAGAAACGGGATAGTCGGAATGGAAGACCACGTTGGCGCCCGCATCGTAGAAGGACTTGATGGGATACGCATTCGCTGCCAGTTCCTCCCCCACATACGAGACTTCAATTTCATAATGGCCCGGGATTTTCGCGGTCCACAGCGGCGGAACCGCAGGAACGGAACCGGTCTCCGCCATGCGGCGGATATCCTCCTCGGTCACAAAGTGCAGATGGGCCAGCACGTTACGCTGATCTTTATTGCCGGTAATCTTTTCCGCATCCTCGATGCAGCCCAGCATGAAATGCGTAGCGCCTCCTCCTTCGGAGTGGACATGGACGGACATGCCTTCTTTGTCCGCTTCGGTAATCAGCTCCACCATCTTGTCGTGATCGTTGAAGCGCTCCACACCGTGATAACCGGGCTCGTCAGCGTAATCCTGGTTCTGCCAGCCCGTGTGCGCTTCGGTCACACCGTCCAGGAACGCCTTGGCGCCGACAATATGGAAATATTCGCCGCTTATCGTAGCGCGCTGTGCTGCGATACGGGCAATCTCCGCCTTCGGATTTTCAATATTGTCCAACACATACATATAGGCGTAGGTGCGCAGCTTCAGTTTTCCCTCCACCTCCAGCTCATGGTAGGCCCGGGGAGCATCCCGGTGGACGATCTCCGCACCCGCGTCACAAACGGCAGTGAAGCCGCTCCTGAGGGCGAAATCCTGCCAGGCCAGCAGATATTCCTTGATATCTTCGATTGTAGTGGGAAGCTTCGGCACGATTTCAAACACGGGGCCTTCACAGATATAGCCGTCCGGTTCACCGTTCTCGTCCACATGCACCTGGTCATAGCCCCGCCGCCGGTTTGCAGGAGCAGCGGCTTATCCGGACAGATTTCGTCCAGGTACGCTTTGGTGACGTATTCGTCATTCTCGATCCACCCTGCGGCTACGTAAAACTCGCGTTTTGGGTTCTTCGCAATGAATTCTTTTATGATTTCACGGTATTTGGCATAATCAGTCAGGCCGGCCTGCATCAGGTCCGCCTGTCCGATAAAACGGAGGCCGGCCAGATGACCGTGGCAGTGGGACTCCAGGAAGCCGGGATAGATAAAGTTTTCACCGTAATCCAACACCTTCGCGTCGGCGCCGGCCAGCTTTTTCGCTTCCTCTGCACTGCCGATATAGGCAAATACGCCGTCCTTCACCAGTGCCGCCCTGGCAAAAGGCCTCTTCTCATCCATGGTGATGATGTTGCCGAGAACAATCGTTTGTTTCATGGTACAACTCTCCTTTTATTTATGATAGTGTGAGAGGGAGGGGCGGGCCCTCTCTGTCTGCCCGATTCAGTTCTGTCAGCTTCAAGGGGAACGTAATGGATCTCATCAGTCTAGCCTGAAGAAGCAGGAAGTATTATTGAATGACTTCCTAAGGACAATCATTTTTTGGGGTTGAATTCAGTCCCACAGTCATTTCCGGGGCAAGGCCCATGCCCTATGGTCGAACAGCCATTCACATCCCAGCACGCACCGCCAGCCACCTGATGCAGCTCCGCCTGGTCAAGCTCTACATCCGAAAGCTCATCCAGGTATGCCTCGGCCTCTTCCTGGGTAATGTCGTACCCTTCGGATTTTGCATACGCCCTCAGTTCGTCTGCAGTATTGCACTGCATGGCTTTATAAATCTGTTCTTTTGTGACTTCGTTTTCGTTGATTGGCATAATGAAGTCCTCCTTGAATTATTTGTATTTTAAATGCCCCTTATAGAATTTTTAGTCCCGAGCAGGCTCAAATATAGTTTATTATGGTTGGAGAGTATAGTCAATGAATGTTCCAGATTGTCACACCTTTCTTTAATTGTATTTGTTTTTATAATTATATCATAACGCA
>OMQK01000218.1 GCA_900313205.1 uncultured Bacteroidales bacterium
GAAGGAGTTCTCCTCCTGGTCGTTGGTCTTGGTACGGATGCCGCTGTTTACGTCAATTACATTCAGCGCTTCGGTGGTTTCGATTACCAGATAGGCGCCCTGCCGCATGGGCACTACTTTTCCGAAGGAGCCCTTGATCTGCCTGGTGACCTCAAAATGGTCAAAGATGGGCTGCTTGCCTTCATAGAGGTGGACTATCTTTTCCTGCTCCGGGGATATCAGGGAGACATACTTCCGGGCTTCTTCGGCCACCCGCTCATCGTTGATCCAGATATTGGAGAAGGAGTCGTTGAGAAGGTCTCTGAGGACGGTAGTTGTCTTGCTGTATTCCGTGAACAGCAGCTGGACGTTTTTAGAAGTGGCAATCTTTTTCCAGGAACCCTCCCACTTCTCTATGAGGGACTCCGTCTCACCTACAAGGGTGGCGGCGTTCTTGCCCTCTGCGGCGGTGCGGATGATTGCACCGTAATTCTTGGGGAGGATGCTCTTTACAAGTGTCTCAAGTCTACGTTTCTCTTCCTTGCCGGCAATCTTCTGGGAGATTGACACCTTTGAGGCGAAGGGGAGAAGTACAATGTTTCTTCCTGCCAATGAAATTTCCGCGGTAAGTCTTGATCCCTTGGTGGATATGGGCTCCTTTACTATCTGAGCCACAATCATCTGACCGGGCCTGAGGATTTCCTCAATGCGCCCTTCCTTTGGAAGAGGGTCACCAGTCTTGATTCCGGAGTACAGGTCCTTCAGGTTTGTATTCTGGTTGGATTCCCGTACAAATTGATCGAAGGCGTGGAAATACAGACCAAGGTCCAGATAATGGATGAAGGCTTCCTTTTTGTCGCCGATATCCACGAAGGCAGCATTGAGATTGGGGAGGATCTTTTTCACCCTTCCAAGGTGAACGTCTCCTACGGTGAACTTGTTCCCAGTGCTGGACTCTGCAGAGTACTCTATCAGCCGGTGATTTTCCATCAGGGCGATATGTACCTGAGTTGGCGTTACGTCAACAATTAAATCCTTTTCCGGTTTCGTAAGGCCTTCCATTTGGAAATTATTGGTTTTAAAAAAGGGCTTTGCGAATCACTCCGCAAGCCCTTAACTTTGAGAAGTTATTACTTCTTCTTGTGGCGGTTCTTGCGCAAGCGCTTTTTGCGCTTGTGCGTTGCCATCTTGTGCCGTTTATGCTTCTTACCGTTAGGCATAATTAATAAGTTGTTTAAGATTATTTCTCCTTAACAGCGTTGACAAACGTCTTGGCGGGCTTGAAAGCAGGAATATCGTGAGCGGGGATGGTCATAGTGGTCTTGCGGGTGATGTTACGCGCGGCCTTCTGAGCACGGTGCTTGATGATGAAGCTGCCGAATCCACGAAGATAAACGGGATTTCCTGCAATCAGTGACTCCTTCACAGCGTCTGTGAAATTTTCAACAACTGCAAGTACCGTTGCCTTTTCAATTCCTGTAGCCTTTGCTACTTCGTTTACAATCTCTGCCTTAGTCATAGTTATTAAGTTTTAAATTTAGGGTTTCCCGAATAACTCGGCAAAATTAGGCATTTTATTCTTAAAATCAAAATGATAGGACAATTTTTATTCTTGGCACGGAGATTGACCATATAGGGACCGGGACTATTGTGTCCATAAAGTATGACATTTTGGCAGATATTATGAAACTTAACGATATGATAGGCGCCCAGGCGGGCGTGGAAGTGAACATAATGCCGGTTGTGGGAGATGCCGGATCACTTAATTTCAACCCGGCGGAAATCCCGCCCACTATCCCCCTTCTGCCCCTGAGGAATGCCATAGTGTTCCCCGGAACGGTTTTTCCTGTCACGGTTGGCAGGGAAAAATCCATCAAGCTGGTGGGGGCCGTTGAAGGAGGCAGCGGATGGCTGGCGGCAGTCCCCCAGATGGACGTTGCCGTAGAGGATCCCACGGAGAGCGACCTTGCTCCCCGCGGTACCGTGTGCAAACTCATCAAAACCCTTGAGATGCCTGACGGCACCGTCACCGCCATCCTTCAGGGCGCATCCCTGTGCCGCGTGGAAGAGGTTGTCAGTTATGACCCCTACATCACGGCACGCGTAACCTGCCTTGAGGAGTTTATGCCCAAGGATGCCGATGAAAGGGAACTCCACGTTCTGGCGGAATCCCTCAAGGAGAAATCGGCCACAATTGTCAAGACCTCATCCTTTGCGCCAAAGGAGGCAGTGGGGGCCCTCAGGAGCATCGACAACTTCCATTTCCTGGTGAATTTCATCGCCACCACCATAGAGACGGAGAACTTCTCCGAGCGGGCTGCGCTTCTGGACATAGAGAACATCTACCTCCGCGGTCTGGAGCTCCTCAAGGTGCTTGACACCCAGATCCAGCTCATCCAGATCAAGCAGGAGATAAACCAGAAGGTCAAGACCGACATTGACCAGCAGCAGAGGGAGTACTACCTCAACAACCAGCTCCGCACCATCCAGGAGGAACTTGGCATGGACGAAGGCGAGGAAATGGAGAAAATGCGCAGGAGGGCCGATGAAAAGAAGTGGTCCAAGGAAGTCCGCGCCATCTTTGACAAGGAGATGAGCCGCCTTGAAAAGTTCAACCCCACCTCTCCCGATTACAGCATCCAGCTCAACTTCCTCCAGTTCATGCTGGACCTCCCCTGGGGGGAAATGAGTGACGACAACCTTGACCTCAAGAACGCCCAGAACGTTCTGGATGAAGACCACTTCGGCCTTGAGCAGGTGAAGGAGCGTATCATTGAATACCTTGCAGTGCTTAAGCTCAAGGGCAATATGAAATCCCCCATCCTGTGCCTGTGGGGCCCTCCCGGAGTTGGAAAGACCTCCCTTGGAAAGTCCATCGCAAGGGCACTCGGCCGCAAATATATCCGCATTTCCCTTGGCGGCATGCACGACGAAGCCGAGATCCGCGGCCACCGCAAAACCTACGTGGGAGCCCTTCCCGGCCGTATCCTCAGCGGAATCCAGAGGGCCGGCACCTCCAACCCCGTGATTGTGCTGGACGAGATTGACAAACTGTCACAGGATTTCAAGGGAGACCCTTCAAGCGCCCTCCTTGAAGCCCTGGACCCGGAGCAGAACAACACCTTCCACGACAACTATCTGGACATTGACTACGACCTCTCCAACGTCCTTTTCATCACCACGGCAAACGGAATTGGCACCATCCAGCCCGCCCTCAAGGACCGTATGGAGATGATAAACGTGAGCGGTTACCTGGCAGAGGAAAAGCTCCAGATTGCAAAGATGTACCTTGTCCCCAAGCAAACCCGCGAGCACGGACTGAAGGCCGATGAACTGAGCATTTCCGACGATGCCCTCAAGGAAATAATTGACAAGTGGGCCCGGAGCACCTCCGTGAATACCTTGGCCTCCCCACCTCATTCCACGACGACGTAAAGGGCAACGAAGGCCCCGGCGTGGTAACAGGCCTTGCATGGACGGAAATGGGAGGTGAGATCCTCTTTGTGGAAAGCCAGGTATCGGCCGGAAAGGGAAACCTCTCCATGACCGGAAACCTTGGAGACGTGATGAAGGAGAGCGCCCAGATTGCCTGGCAGTACATAAAGGCCCATCCTGAGCTGGCCGATATCACCACGGAGCAGTTCATGGCAAAGGACATCCACGTCCATGTGCCGGAGGGCGCAGTACCCAAGGACGGCCCGTCCGCAGGTATAACCCTGGTATCGTCAATTGTTTCCGCCCTCCGTGGCCAGGCCCCCAAAACCGGCTACGCCATGACCGGAGAAATGACCCTGAGGGGCCGTGTGCTGCCGGTTGGAGGCATCAAGGAGAAGATCCTTGCGGCCAAGCGCGCGGGCGTGCATACCATTATTATAGCTGAAGAAAACAGAAAAGATGTTGAAGATATAAAGGAAATTTACGTAAAAGGTCTTACCTTTGTCTATGTAAAGACAATTGCCGATGTAATAGCGGCAATCTTTTAGACAATGGACGTAAAGATAGAACAAAGCTGGAAAAGCGCACTGAGTGAAGAGTTCGGGAAACCGTACTTTGAGCAGCTGGTGCGCTTTCTGCATGGTGAGAAGCGGGCCGGGAAGGTGATATACCCTCCCGGGCCTTCCATCTTCAGGGCTTTTGACCTTACTCCACTCCCGGCTGTAAAGGTTGTAATCCTGGGGCAGGACCCCTACCACGGCCCGGGGCAGGCCATGGGCCTTTCCTTCTCCGTCCCGGACGGCATTCCCGCTCCCCCGTCCCTTAAGAACATATTCCAGGAAATTGAGACAGACCTTGGCGTGAAGATGAGCGGCCGCCCCAACCTTGAGGGCTGGGCCCGCCAGGGAGTGCTCCTCCTCAACAGCGTCCTTACCGTGGAGGCCGGGCAGCCCACATCCCACAGCCGTATAGGCTGGATGGAGTTCACGGATGCCGTGATACGCACAATTTCGGAGCGCCGGGAGGGCGTGGTGTTCCTCCTGTGGGGAAGGTTCGCGCAGGAGAAATCGGCCCTCATAGATACCACAAAGCACCACGTGCTTATGGCTGCGCACCCCTCTCCCCTTGCCCGCGGAGCCTTCTTCGGCTGCAGGCATTTTTCAAAAGCAAACCAGATTCTTCTCTCCGAGGGTCTTGAACCCATACAATGGCAATTATGAAACGGATAGCACTTTTCCCCGGATCTTTCGACCCCTTCACCGCCGGTCACCTCAACATCCTGAGGCGCGCCCTCACCATGTTTGACGAGGTTGTGGTGGCAGTGGGCATCAACCAGGACAAGAGGGGCTTCTTTGACATGCCCAAGCGCCTTCAGATCATAAACCAGGCAACTTCCGGCATCCCCGGAGTGTCCGTAATCCAGTACGACAGCCTCACAATTGACCTTTGCCGGAAACTTGGAATAAGGCATATCGTTCGCGGCGTCCGCAATATGATAGACTTCGAGACGGAGCGTTCCAT
>OMQK01000217.1 GCA_900313205.1 uncultured Bacteroidales bacterium
AA
Organism: uncultured Bacteroidales bacterium; assembly: GCA_900313205.1. Classification (GTDB taxonomy): domain Bacteria; phylum Bacteroidota; class Bacteroidia; order Bacteroidales; family UBA932; genus Cryptobacteroides. The sequence goes on from OMQK01000217.1 coordinate 3, forward strand.
TTTTATTATATTTACCAATTGAAATAAATTGATAGATATGAAGTTACGCTCTCTCCTCACTGCCGGCCTGGCTGCAATCATCATTGTTTCCTGCGCAAAGGAACCCCAGTCTGCAACGGATTCGCTTCCGCTGCCATCCGGCGCTGAAGCCGGCAATGACCTTTCCATTAAGCCCGGAGACAATTTTTTTGACTACTGCAACGGCACCTGGATTAAGAATACGCCCATTCCTGAAAAGGGAGCCGTGGGCGGGTTGTATCAGCAGACTGAGGCTATGGCGGAGCGCGTCAAACAGCTTCGTTCAAAGGTCCCGGATATAGAAAAATTCTACAGCCTCAAGGAAGCGGCTTCCGGGAACCCCACGGCTTCCAAGGCGTTTGTTGACGCCCAGAAGGCCCGCTTTCCCAAGCCTCAGACAAAGGAGGAAGCCTTCATCACCATAGGAAAGTTGATTGCCGATGGTAACCCCCTGTGGGGAAATTCTGTTTTCCCGGTATGGCGTATGGTATGGAAGGACGGCAAACTTATGGGTAACCTCTTGCCGCCTATAGTGCCTTCCGGTTCTTCAGAACTTCCAACGCCTCCAGGAGAAATCGATCCTGCTAAGCTTGTTCCCATTGCCCAGACCAAGGCAGGGGAGGAAGGATCGGCCCTGAATCTTGTCATAAAGGGTATGGGTATGGATCCCTCGCTCTTTGTGGTAGACCCCGCAATGGAGGTCTTCTGGGACCTGTTGAATCAGGTTTCACTTGAGGATCTCCTTACTGTCATTGACAACTGCTGGAAATACTATGACCAGTTCTCGGAGGAGCAGCTCAAGGAATCGGCACGCAGCAATGCCGCCTTTGCCAATGCCTATACCCTGTCATATCACTTTGCCAATACCTTCCTCCCCAAGGAATTCAAGGACAAGTACCTTGGCATTACCAGGGAAATCCAGGCGTCCCTGAGGAAACGCATCCAGAATGTTGACTGGATGAGCGAGACCACAAAGGTTAACGCCATTGACAAACTGGATTACTGCACCCTTAACGTAGCCTATCCCGACCAGTGGTATGAGGACTGCGTGGCAAAGTATACGGACTGTGCAACGCTTGCCGAGGCCGTTTACCGCGGAAACCGTGGCATCGCAAAAATGAAGGGCCATATTCTTGGCAGCAAGGATATGTTCAGTGATATGCTTACAAGTGCGATACCGTCCACCAATGAATATACTCCCACGGACCTTACCCTTGTAAACGCAATGTACTCTCCGGCATATAACGCCGTTTTCATATATCCCGCGATATTGCTTCCGCCCACCCTTCCGGAAAACGTCACGGCGGCCTATGAGTACGCGATGTTCGTGATGATCGGCCACGAATTCACCCACGGATTTGACACCGAAGGCTCCCAGTATGACAAGTACGGCAATAAGGACAACTGGTGGACGGTGGCCGACAGAATGGCCTTCGAGGAGCGCCGTGACAACCTTGTGGCCTGCTACAGCCACCTTGAGATAGATCCTGTGCGTAAGCCCGGACTCTTTTCCAAGGGAGACGTCACGCAGACGGAGGATATCGCAGACCTTGGCGGTTTCCACGCCGCCCTTGATGCCTACAAGGCCCGTCTTCAGGCCGATGGCTATACCGGCGAAACCTATAAGGAGCAACTGAGGAAGTTCTTCGAGTCTTATGCCTATGTATGGAGGGTTCAGTACAGCGATACCAAACTGGCCCAGTTCCCGGAAAAGGACGTCCACTCACACGCCCGCCTGAGGGTTAACGGCGTGGTGATGAACTGTGACCTCTGGTACGATCTCTTCGGAGTGGACCGCAACTGCAAGCTGTACCTTCCCCAGGAAAGAAGGGCCTATATCTGGTAACACAAAAACGGCCGTTCTTGTGCATGAGGGCAATTAGTCCCTTACAAGGTAACGTGCACGGAGTTTATGGAGGTCTGACTGGTCTATTTCCATCTGCTCCTCCAGGTAACCGGGGATAGAGCCCCAGTTGGCCTCTATGAGGTCCAGGCCGTGGCAGAAGTTTTTCACGCTCACGCCCATAAAGGCGCGTACAACCTCTTTCTCCTCCTCACCGCCTCCGACGGCATCTACGTCGGCACAGAGCCTCTCTACCAGGGGTCTGTAATTGTCATTTGATCGGTCAAAGTCCTTCACTATTGTTTCCCTATCGGCCCCAAGCGCGCCCAGAATAAGGGCTGCGCCAATGCCGGTGCGGTCTTTTCCCTGTGAGCAGTGCCACAGAACAGCCCCTTCTTCGGTTTCCAGGATGAGATTCATAAAGGTTGCATACTGGAGCTGTGAAAACTCGCTGAGTATGAGAGAAGGATACAGGGCCCTGGCCTTTTCCTTGAAAATATTCATAAAGGAAAGATTTACAATGTGTTTTGGGAGGTCCAGCCACATTGTCTCCGGGATGGCTTCGCCGCTCTGCTGCTCAGCCGTCGTATCCAGGGTAGGGAGTAGCAGGTATTCCGCACCCGGAACCGGGCGGTCCGGCTGCATTGATGCTTCCGGGTATGACCGAAAGTCAAAGACTCGTTTCAGGTTATAGTCCCGGGAAAGCTTCATGATATCCTCATCAGAAGCATCGTGAAGGTGTGCCGTCCTTAGGAGCAGCCCTTCACGGACAGTCCTGTCACCAATCCTAATCCCGCCCAAATCCCGGGCATTCACTATGTTCTGAAATAGCATAATTGTACATTGGCTCATTCCACACTGCAAAGATAATCAATTATTCTGCGTGTCCCCATAGATAACAGCGCTCGGGGCAGCTGGTAACCCCAAAACGCCCATTTTTGTGTCCGTAGCTGTCCCCAAGGGCAGCTTGTAACACGAAAAACGCCCTTTTTGTGTCCGTAGCTGCCCTGATTCTAATAGAACCGCTGTGTAAGGGAATAATTAAAGCTCCTCAATAATTGTATCGGCATCTGTAATACTGAGTTTCAGTGCCGATATATTGTTTCCGGGGAAGTTAAGATCCTGCGGAAGGCTTGCAATTGTCTTTGTAATCCTGTGCTTCTGGGTTTCCAGGGTGGCAACAAGTGAAGACCCTTTTGAGAGCGTAATAGGATTGAGAAGTATATAGGCAGATGCCGTTCCGTCAAGCGGAATGGGCTTTTCAAGCTCTGCGGAAACAGAAAAAATCAGCAAAGCAAACGTCCGCATATATTCGCTTGAGCTGTTTTTATCCTGACCGAGGCTGTAAAGCAGCACGGCGCATACGGAAAGGCTTATCATATCCGCTCCCAGGCTGAAGGCAAAGCGCGGATCCATATCGGAAAAACCGCGAAGGCGGCACATTACCACTGCCGCTATAAAAAACAAAAGCGACAGCAAAAAGCTCATCGGCA
>OMQK01000215.1:0-3366 GCA_900313205.1 uncultured Bacteroidales bacterium
GCATGATGGCGCTGAAGAACTGCTGCTGGAACGCGAACCACTCAATGTTATTGTTGAAGCGTTTCTCACCCTTACGGCCATTGCCGATATTTGCCGGCTTTTTGTCGTCCGGAAAATAATAGTTGAGGCGGGAGTACTGCGTCTCATTCTTGTAGCCCTTCTCCATACGGCCGATAGTAGCGCTGAAGTCTACGTCAATGGAGGAGACGTTGCGTGGAATGAGGTGGCCCATACCTACAAGGGATAGGGTCTCATTCACGGAATAGGAGTCCGGGAGGAGGCTGTAGCGCTGCTCTATGTAACCGCCACCGCTGAAAGGAAGCCTCATCACAACGGTGCTGTCCGTGGTTTCGGTGACCTGGAAGTTGAACTTGCGGGTGTCAACTGCCGTAGGGGCATACACAATGTATCCAAGCTCCGACTTCCCTTCCTGAAGAAGGTAGAGCGGCTCCTTGCCGTAGGTGAGGTAATCCTTCACCAGCACTGAATAGGGCTGGGCGCCGCGTGTGGTGAATTCCACCTTCAGTTTCTCATTCTCAAGGGTGATGATGGAAGCCTCACTGCGTGCTGCAGCATTAAGGAGGGAATCTGAGTAAACCGGAGCCACAGGTGCCTGGACTGAGGTTGCAACGGGCTCTGAAGCAGCAATTGCCTCCTCAGGGTGCTCCGCCCTCCAGGCGCTGTCAAGCTGCCACTGGGCGTAAGCCTCTGCGGCGGCAATTGAATCAAGCTGTGCCTGATATGCCTGCTGTTTTTTGACCTGTACGCTCTGATACCCGAAAAAGCCCATCATTATAAGGGCGATGAGCACAAAGCCAATGATTGAATTCTTATCCATCCGCTATTCCTCCCCTGCTGCTGCTTCCTCCTGCTCCTTGGCGCGGATCTGTTTCTTGAGGTCTTCCAGCTTTGCCTTGGCGGCGTCAATCCTCTCCTGCATCTGAGCCTTCAGTTTCTCTGCGCCCTTGGAAAGGCCAAAGAAGCCTATATTGTTCTCGTAGGTCTGGATTTCCTGCTGAAGCTGGGCATACTGCTCCCTGAGGCGGTCCTTGGGACTAGCCTGGGGACGGCGGTTGTCACGGGCCGATTCACGGCGGGCGTGGGCCTCCTTGCGTGCGGCCTCACGCGCCTGGAAGAAGGTGTCGCAGGCGGTGCGGAAACGCTTCCAAAGCTGCTCTGACTTCTTACGGGGCACGGCGCCTATCTCCTTCCACTGCTTCTGGAGCTCAATGAGGCGGTCTCCGGTGGCCTTCCAGTCAGTGCTGGCGGCAAGGGATTCGGCCTCCTCTATGATAGCCATCTTCTTGGAAAGGTTCTCATTCATTGAGTCCTTGAACTCAGAGAAGGAAGCCCTCTTTCTCTCGAAGAATTTGTCACAGGCGGCGCGGAAGCGGTCGTAGACCTTCTGGTTCTCCTTGCGGGTGGCATAGCCTATCTTTCGCCAATCGGCCTGAATGGCCTCTATTTCCTTGCTGAGGTTGTTCCACTGGGTGGAGGAGGTGATTTCACGGGCGGCGATTTCCTCTACTTTCTCGCAGAGGGCAACCTTTGCCTTGAGGTTCTCTTCCTGACGGCCCTTGATTTCCTCAAAGTGGGCCTGGTAGCTCTTGTTGATGAGGGTTGTTGCGGCGCGGAAACGCTCCCAGATCTCATCACGGAATTCCTTTGCCACAGGGCCAAGGTCCTTCCACTGCTCGTGGAGTTTCTGGAGCTCCTTGAAGGCCTCAACTACGTCCTTGTCCTCAGAGAGAGCCTCTGCCCTCTCACAGAGAGCGGTTTTGGCCTCAAGGTTCTTCTTGAAGTCAAGGTCACGGAGCTCACGGTTTATGTCCACAAGGTCATAGAACTTTGTGACAAAGAGCTGATATGTGTCATTGACGTCACGGAAATTCTGCTGGGGAACAGGACCCGTCTCCCTCCAGCGGTTCTGGATGTCACGGAACTTGGGGAAGGCACCGCCGATATCGCCGGGATCTTCCACAAGGGCTTTGAGCTCCTCTATGATGCCCTGCTTTACCTTGAGGTTCTCCTCACGCTGGGCATCCTGCTCCTTATTGTATTCGGCCCTTTCCTTCTTATATTTTACGTATAGGGATTTGAAGCCCGCCTCAATGGCTGCAAAGGGACTTACGGGGCCGCTCTGCATGGGGACGGTGCTTTCTTCTGCGATTGCCGATTCATCCGGCTCCTCCACCGGAGCGTCCTCTCCGGCATCGGCCTTTTCCTTTGAAAGCTTCTTGTAGAAGGCCGATTTTATGGCCTCCGCCTCCTTGGACCTTTTCATGCGGTCCTCGCTTTCTGTAAGGCTCTGCATAAGCTCAGAGAGCTCTGCAAGGGTTTTTTCTGCGTAATTGACAGTTTCCACTACATCTGCGGGCTGCTCCTCGGGGAGGGCCACAGGCTTAATTTCTTCGCTCATTTAAAAGTAATGCTTTTAAAGTTTAACATATAGTCTGAATCACAAAGATAAACATTTTTCAGAAGATTCTAACTATATTTGCAGGGTAAAAGCCAAGCTTATGCTCAGAATAGATATTATTACAGTTGTACCGGAACTCCTTGGCAGCCCCTTAAGCTATTCCATTCCCGGAAGGGCCGTGAAAAAGGGCCTGGTGGAGATCCATGTACATGACCTTCGCAAATACGGCCTTGGGAGCCGCCAGACCGTGGACGACTACTCCTACGGCGGGGACGCCGGAATGGTGATGATGGTGGAACCGGTTTTCAACTGCATCAATGACCTCAAGGCGGAGCGCAACTACGATGAGGTCATCTATATGGCCCCGGACGGGGAAACCCTCACCCAGGGAATAGCCAACGAGCTATCCCTCAAGGAGAACATAATCATCCTCTGTGGCCACTACAAGGGCATTGACGAGCGTATAAGGGAGCATCTTATCACCCGAGAGATCTCCGTGGGGGACTTTGTGGTAAGCGGCGGAGAAATTCCCGCCGCCCTTCTGGCCGATTCTATCATCCGCCTGGTTCCGGGGGTTCTGACCGATGAAACATCGGCCCTCTCCGACTCCTTCCAGGACGGCCTTGTGTCCCCTCCCGTCTACACCCGCCCCGCAGAATTCAACGGCTGGAAGGTCCCGGATGTCCTTCTTTCAGGCAACCCCAAGCTCATCCAGGCCTGGCAGGATGAGCAGGCCGTCCAACGCACCAAGGAACGCCGGCCGAATCTTCTGAAATAAATAAAAGCTCGCTTCACAGCGAGCTTTTATTTTGGTTAGTTAGTAGTGTATTCTTACCTTAGAAGGTTAATTTGTTGGTTAGAAGAAGCGTTTATTGCCTGCAAAGGAGCTTTCACCCGTTTGCTAATGCAAATATAAACTAAATATTTCTATCTACAAAATTTTTTTA
>OMQK01000215.1:3401-7962 GCA_900313205.1 uncultured Bacteroidales bacterium
ATTTTTTAAAAAGAATATTCTGCTTTGACCATGAAGTTAATTGGAGGCTGAGGATACACTCCTATGCCGCTGTAGACCACATTTTCGGCCTCATTGTAGCTTTCCCAGCGCCATCCGGCGGCGTAGTACATTCGGTTGAAAATATTGTTCACAAATGCACTTAACTTAATGCCGAAGTTAAATTCGTGGGAGACGGAAACCCCTGCCGTCCAGTAAAAAGGAACGGCCATCTCCTCCCTCATGGAATTGTCAAGGAACTGCTTACCAACAAATTTTGCATTCATTGAGATCTCCCCTCCCTTCCAGGGCATGACACGCACGCGGGCCATCCCTATGGCGCCGGGGCTCATGAGCATGGTTGTAAGGCCGTAGTTCACGGGGTACATCCTTCCGGAATCGTCGTCGTAGGGAACGTAGGAGGTGAAATCCTTAATCTGGTTCATAGAGAGCGTTGCGTTTCCGTCCAGGGCAAGCCACCTTACCGGCATCCAGGCAGCCTGGAGCTCTATTCCGCGGCGCCAGGCACGAGGCATATTCTCCTTGATGGCGTAACCGGCGTTTGATAATCGGCCCGTCTCAAGAAGCATATCCTTGTACTCCATGGCGTAGAGGTTGGCCTGGAAAGAGAACCTCTCAAGGCTCAGGCGGTAGCCAAGCTCCACGTCCAGCATCTTTTCCGGCGCAATAGGGCTTACCTCCCCCTTTATGTTCTCCTTGATGTCTCCCCTGCCGGGTTCCCTCTGGCCGATAGCCGCGGAGAGGAACACCCTGTGCGGACCCTTCTCAATATTGACGCCAAGACGAGGGTTGAAAAAGCGCCAGACGGAGGCGTAGTCCAGCGACACGCCGTCATCATCGGGGCCAGCCATAGTATAATTGATGGCCCTGTACTGGAGGTCGGCATAAGCTGTGAGCCACTCCAGAGGGCTCCACTCGGCGCGGGCAAAGGCACTGGCATCGGCCTTTATACCCGTATTGTCATACCAGCCCTGGAACTTGTCCTTAAGGCCGATTTCCGCCGCCTCAAGGCTCTTCACCCAGAGGATTTCCCCAAAGTGGCCGCCGCGGTAACGGGAGAGGTTAACCCCGGCGGTGGCATTGAGTGTGCCCGAGCGGTAGCGGAGGGAGGAGCTGAGCACCCATAGGTCGTTATCCATCTTCTTGCGGTAGATCATATCGCTCTTTGCGGGCACTTCCGTGACTCCCGGGAAGCCGAATGAGGCAAGCTTGCGGTTCATCTTGTAGTACTCGTCGTAGCCGTCCCCGCGGGTATAGTTAAGGGTGGAAGTCCAGGTAAGGGCGCTCCCAAAGGAATGGGTGTAGTTAAGCTGGAGGTGGGTCTGGATGTAGTTATCCGTCTGACCGGGGTAATACTGGATATTTCCATTATCGTCAACGTACTCCCCGGCTCCGTTGTAGCGGCGGTCCTTCTCATACTGCTCCAAGTCTATTCCGTCCCAGGTAATGCCGCTTCTCTGCTGCCCGTGAAGGAGGGTGAGCCTCAGGGAATTACACTTCCCAAGACAGCCCAGCACGCCAAAGAGCGATGCGCTCTCTACATTTGCCCCGCGGATGTATCCGTCCGTATGGCCGGCGGAGAAGAAAAGGTCCATATACCATTTTCCCGGAAGAAGGCCGGTTGATGCCTGCGCCTGGAGCATCCTTGTGCCGAATGAGCCCGCAGAGAGGGATAATCGGCCCGAAGGATCAGGCTGCACAAGGGCGGTGTTCATATTGATGGATGCGCCGAAGTCCCCCGCCCCGCTCATTGTGGTGCCAAGGCCCCTCTGGACCTGGACGCCGGAGACAAGGGCCGTGATGGACGGGATGTTCACCCAGAACACCTCCTGGGACTCTGCGTCGTTGAGGGTGATTCCGTTAAGCGTGACGTTGATCTGGGAGCCCTTGCTGCCGCGGATTGTCATGGCAGAGTTTCCAAGACCGGTACCGCCCTCGTTGTAGGTCACCACGGACGGCCGTCTGTATGTGTTACGGGAGTCTTGTCACCGGCACGTGAGGCCGATATTACCACGGAGTCCAGACGCTCCGTCATTTCCTGTGCACCTGCACAGAGAGGCAGCACCACAAGTGCTGCAGCAAAAAGCAGTTCTTTTTTCATTTCCTTACGACGGTATCAACCGTATCAAGTTATGAGGGTATAATCTCAATCCGGACCTTCCGGATACCCCTATATATTTTATTCTTGGCAATAACCCATATCCATCTCCAAACCCCTGGCCACCCTCGGCCGGGTAAGAGGGAGGGGCCCAAAGCCGCGCGTAGCGCTGCGCCTGGGAGGGGTCGCGAAGCGACGGTTTGGAGATGGATATGGGTTATTGCTTAACAAGTTCTATCTGATAGAGTTTTGGCCAGTTCTTACCGGTGAGGTAGATTTGGCCTTTATCATCAATGGCAATGCCGTTGAGGACGTCCGTGTCACGGCGCCTTTCCTTTTCAGGGAGAAGGCCTTTACAGTTTATGGTGGCGGTTACCTTACCGGAATGGGGGTCTATAACCACAATTGTATCTGTGAGATAGACGTTTGCCCAGATCTTTCCGTCAATCCATTCAAGTTCATTGAGATTGCGGAGAGGGCGGCCGTTCAGGGTAACCTGAAGCTTCTTTTCAAGGGTGAGGTTGGCGTTGAGGAAGAAGAGGTTGGAGCTGCCGTCAGAGGCTATGAGGCTTTTGCCGTTGGTGGTGAGGCCCCAGCCTTCCCTGCCGTAACCTACGGTCTTTTTGTACTCAAGGCCGATTGGGTTGTAGCGGAATGCTACACGGTTGGTCCATGTGAGAACGTACAGATCCCCGTCAAAGATGCAGCTGCCTTCCCCGAAGTATTTCTCACTGAGGCGCTTGACGATAATGGGTTTACCGGTCTGAAGGTCTACGGTGCGGATGGAACTTTCCCCGTATTGGCCGGTGGTCTCATACAGGGTTCCGTCATGAAAAAAGAGACCCTGGGTATAGGCGTCACGGCTGTGGGGGTATTCTTTCACCACCTTTACGCCATAATGCTTCACCTGTGCGCCGGAGCAGGCGCTCAGGCACATGAGGATAACGGGAAGTATGATTCTGGCCAGTTTCATTTTCAATGCAAAGATAAGGATTATTCCCGGAATTTATGTAAATTTGTAAGATTGATAATTACAACAACACCATAAACAATGATTAAAGTAGATGTAAAGGGCTGCTCCTCATTTGTTGATGCAGCAAAGTATGAATCCTATGTAGCCAAGGCCCTTGACGCCTTTGACGTTCTGAAAAATGAGACCGGCGCCGGCAACGACTTCCTTGGCTGGAAGAAACTCCCCCGCCAGATCACGGACCGTGAACTTGAAGACTATGAAGCCATCCGTGACAAGTGGATGAAAAAGGGCGTAAACCTTGTCATTGCCATCGGCATCGGCGGTTCATACCTTGGTGCAAAATGCGTCATGGAGGCCCTCAGCCACAACTTTGCAAAGCAGCTCAAGCGCAAGGACGCCCCCGAGGTGGTCTTTGCCGGCAATAACCTCTCAGAGGAATACCTTGCAGAACTGATGGACCTTGCCGCAGAGCGCAACACCGCCTGCATAGTAATCTCCAAGAGCGGCACCACCACTGAGCCCGCAGTTGCTTTCCGCGTAGTTAAGCAGTACCTTGAGAGCAAATACGGCAAGCAGGAAGCCGCAGACCGCATTGTTGCCATCACAGACGCCAAGAAGGGAGCCCTCAAAACCCTTTCCACCCAGGAGAACTACGTAAGTTTTGTAGTTCCTGACAATGTAGGCGGCCGTTTCAGCGTCCTCACTCCCGTGGGTCTTCTCCCCATCTGCGTAGCCGGCTTTGACATCCGCGCCCTTGTTGCAGGTGCCCTTGACGCCATGAAAGGCCTTGAGATCAAGAGCGAGAACAATCCCGCCATCATCTACGCCGCAATGCGTAACCTCCTGCACTCTGAACTTGGGAAAAGCACTGAGATCCTTGTGAACTACAACCCCAAACTCACCTACGTGGCAGAATGGTGGAAGCAGCTCTACGGAGAATCAGAGGGCAAGGACGGCAAGGGCATCTATCCCGCCAGCGTGAACAATACCGCAGACCTTCACTCCATGGGACAGTTCATCCAGGAAGGCTCTCGCATCATGTTCGAGACCGTCCTTCACGTGGACCGTGCCCAGCGCAGCGTGGTGATTGAGGCCGATGACCAGAACCTTGACCAGCTCAACTTCCTCTCCGGAAAGCACGTTGAGCACTGCAATCATATGGCAGAACTGGGAACTCAGCTTGCCCACATAGACGGCGGCGTGCCCCAGATTGCCGTGAATATGGAGGTAGTGGACGCCTTCAACCTTGGCGGTCTTCTTTACTTCTTTGAGTTTGCCTGCGGCATCAGCGCCTACATCCTTGGAGTGAATCCTTTCAACCAGCCCGGCGTAGAAGCCTACAAGAAGAACATGTTCGCCCTTCTTGAGAAGCCCGGCTACGAGGAAGCCACCAAGGCCATCCGTGAAAGGCTGTAAACTGTCCGTGGAGCCAAAACATTGATTATTAACACTTTACGCAAAAACGTCTGCCG
>OMQK01000213.1 GCA_900313205.1 uncultured Bacteroidales bacterium
TCAACGGCATCCTGCCTCCGTTCCTAAATATGGGTAAGCTGGGCCTCAATTACGGCATGCAGGCCTGCCAGTTCACTGCAACTTCCACTACGGCAGAGTGCCAGACCCTTGCCATGCCAAATTACGTACACAGCATCCCCAACAACAACGACAACCAGGACATAGTGTCCATGGGCACAAATTCCGCCCTCCTTTGCCGTCAGGTTGTTGAGAATTCATTCCAGGTAATGGCCATCCACTACATTGCCCTGGCCCAGGCAACCGATATCCTTGGAATAAAGGATAAGCTTTGCTCTGCATCACGCCGTGCATATGATGCCGTGAGGGCCATCCAGCCAGTGATTCTTGAAGACACGCCATTCTATAAGGAAATATCGGCCGTAATCACATGGCTAAAGCGTAATCCGCTGGACCTGTCTTAAAAAGAAGTGCCGCACCTCAAAAAGGTGCGGCACTTTGTTTTGCCCTATTCTACGGGCACAACAACCATACTTTCAATGTCCTCCACCCACTGACGGAACTGTTTGTCTATCTGGACCAGGTCCTGAACCGTTGTGCAGGCGTGTACCACGGTTGCGTGGTCCTTGCCTCCCAGCTCTGCACCTATTGTTGAAAGGGAGCAGTTGGGAATGAGATTGCGGCATTCATACATTGCAATCTGGCGGGCCTGGACAATCTGGCGCTTGCGCGTAGGGGCCAGAAGCTGGTCACGGGTGATGTTGAAGTACTCGCACACGGTCTTGAGGATGAGATCCGGAGTGACATCTGTGTGCTCCTCCCCTACTATATTTCCGGTGACTGTACGTGCAAGGTCCAGGGAAATGTCACTGTGACCAAGCGTTGCGTATGCCACAAGGGATGTAAGGGTGCCTTCCAGTTCACGGAAGTTTGTCTTGATGCGTGAGGCAAGGTATGCAAGTACCTCTTCCTCAAGGGCCACGCCCTCACGCTCTGAGCGTGACTTAAGCATCTGGACGCGGGTGGCGTAATCCGGCCTTGAAAGTTCAACTGACAGTCCCCACTTGAAACGTGACAGGAGGCGCTCCTCAAAGTTCTGGAGGTCTGCGGGTGCGCGGTCACTTGTGAAAATGAGCTGCTTGCCGCTGCCGTGCAGATGGTTGAAGATATTGAAGAAGCTGTTCTGGGCACCCGGGGTTGCGAGATCCTGGATATCGTCCACGATAAGGACGTCTATCCTCTGGTAGAAGGCAATGAAATCCACAATACGGTTGCCTTTGACGGCATCCATGTACTGGGTTTTGAACTCATTGCCCGTCACGTAAAGCACAACCTGATCCGGGAAATTCTTCTTGATATCTATGCCGATGGCCTGGGCGATGTGAGTCTTTCCAAGACCGGGGCCTCCGAAGAGGAACAGCGGATTGAAAGGAGTTTTGCCGGGGGCCTGGGCAATGCTTTCTCCCGCGCTTACGCCCATCTTGTTGCAGTCTCCTTCCACAAGGTTGCCGAAACAGTATGCGGGATTGAGACGTGAGTTGATGGTGACGCGCTTGATGCCGGGGAATACGAAGGGGCCGGGATTGCCTGCGGGCTGGTAAGTGGGAACGGAAATGGGATTGTTCCCAGGTACGGAACCTGCTTCCTGAGGAAGGACCATTCCCTGCCGGTTCTGGACTGGACGCACCAGATAGTACAGCTGGGCGTCTGCGCCGATTGCACGGCGGATGGTAAGGCGGATAAGATCCTTGTACGCACCTTCTATATATTCGCGGAAGAAATCTGAGGGCACCTCCACGGTAAGACGGGCCCCGTCCAGTGAAACCGGACGGATGGGCTTGAACCATGTGGAGACCTGCTGCGGATCAATGTTATTTGCAATGATCTGCAGACAGTTATTCCATACGGCGATATGTCTTTCCTGGTCTGTCATCCGTGGATTAGTGTCAATTGGAATGCAAAGATGGTTGAAAATTTTCTGATAAAAAACGCAAATTGCTATTGTTTTTTAAAAATTTTATGTTTAGATTAATGCTGCGAGAGCCTAAAACAACAAATTTTCCGCATCATTGATTATCAATGAGTTACAAGCGCGCAAATGCCCTATTTCCGCATATCGGAAAACATCTAATTTTGAATTTTTATAAGATTCAATAGCAATTTTATACCGCTGTCAGAAGCACTTCTGCTGCGGAAACGTTTCCACTTTTTTACTTTACCGGAGATGTTGCGCCGTCTTCCACTTTCACTATGTAAGAATCTGGAAATTTATTCTGAATTGCAGGATAATTTTTCTTTACATCCTGAAGTTTTGCCGAAACTCCCACTACATACTTAACTAATTTCCCAGAAGGAAGTTTCATGGGCTTGTACCCGGCAAAGAAAGGATCACTATCTTCCATGTCCTTGGAAGACACCAGCACCTGAACGCCGTAAAGGACCTTAGGTTCAGGAGATTCCCGGTCGGGGCCGGGAATGACGGCGGCTGGAGCGTCATTGTTGACGGCGACAGGAGCGTCATTGCCGACCGTGGCTGGAGCGTCATTGCCGACCTGATCGGCAATCTCTTCCCTGTCATAACGGGCCTTGTAGATGCGGAAAGCCTTGTAGATATTCTGGGCAATCTGGTCCCTGCCAACCTCTGACCGGAGTACGGCAAGGTCCTGGGGATTTGTCATGAAGCCAACCTCTATGAGGACGGCCGGCATTGCCGTACGCCAGAGCACCCAGAAAGGGTCCTGGGACACTCCCCTGTTGGTTTTGATGGGCCCTCCCTCCATAGCCTGCGCAACATCTGCGGCAAATTCCAGGCTCTGGCCAAGGTGGGCGTTCTGCATGAGGGAGAAGATGATGGATGATGAAGGGTCATCTGGATCAAACCCCTGATACGTTGCAGCGTAGTTTTTCTCCAGCTTAATTACGGAGTTCTCCCTCTTTACAAGGTCAAGGTTCTTGGAATACAGGTCATTGCCCTTTTTCTTTGACTGTCCAAGGCAGTGTATGGAATAGCCGTTTGCAGCGGTTGATCCGTCTACGGCGTTCACATGCACGGAAATGAAAAGATCGGCCCCGGCCTTATTGGCAAAAACCGCACGGTTTTCCAACTCTACAAAATGGTCGTCTGACCTTGTCATCTTGACGCTGACGTCCGGATAAGAGGCCGATATCTTCTGAGCCAGGCGCTTAGCTATGTCCAGGGCAATGTTTTTCTCATAGGTTTTCTGGTCACGGCTCACGCAGCCGGCATCCTTGCCGCCGTGGCCCGGGTCTATCACAACCGTTCTCAGGCGCATGGATGTGTCCTGCGCAGGTACGGGAATTGCAAGTAAGACGGCGGAAATTACGGCTATGATATGGCTTAAACGCAACTTCATCTTGGAGGCGGTTTGGTAAATTCTGGAAATAATAGTAATTTTGTAAGTTTTATATAACGCACAAATATAGCAAAAAGCCCCGGACTCAACAGTGAGGGCTTCCCTTGACAGCCTTGTATCGGCCTCCAGGGATTCTCTGGAATTCGGCCGTGACAGCCTTTTCCGCGCAAAGAGAGACTCCGTTGCAAGGGCCGATTCCATCTCCATGTCACGCTCGGACTCCCTTGACCTCCTGAGCAAGAGCTCCCTGGAGGTTCCGGCATTCTCAACTGCCAAGGACTCCATCATCACGGATTTCACCGGAGGCAAGCGCATGATCTACTATTACGGCGGGGCAACCGTGAAGTACCAGAACATGACGCTCACCGCAGACTATATTGAGTACGACATGGATGCAAATACCGTATTTGCACGCGGTCAGAAAGATACTCTCACCGGTGAATGGAAGGGCCTCCCTGAAATGACGGAAGGTGCCCAGACATACAAAATGGACCAGCTCAACTATAACTTCAACACCCGCAAGGCCCGCATCCAGAACATGGTAACAAAAGAGGCCGAAGGCATTCTGCAGGGCAAGAAGATCAAGATGATGCCGGACAAATCCATCAACATGCGTAACGGCGTGTACACCGTCTGCGACCTTGAACATCCGCACTATTACCTTAACCTCACCATGGCAAAGGTAATTACCAAGCCGTCACAGAAAACCGTTTTCGGCCCTGCATGGCCCGTGATTGCCGATGTCCCCGCCTTCCCCATCATCCTGCCGTTCGGCTTCGTTCCCAAAAAGCCATCGCGCGCCACCGGTATGCTCATGCCCACATTCGGAGAGGAGCAGGCCCGTGGCTTCTACATCAGGGATGCCGGTATGTACTTTGTGTTCGGGGACTATTTTGACCTGTCCGTAACCGGAGACTACTACACGCTTGGTTCCTGGGCCATAGTCATTAACTCCAGGTACAAGGTAAACTACAAGTTCAACGGCCAGATTGCCCTTACCTACTCCAATGACCAGGCAGGTGAAAAGGGCAGCGCAGACTTCGTACAGTCCCGTAACTTCGGCCTCAGATGGTCACACACGCAGGACTCCAAGGCCCATCCCGGAACCACGTTCAGTGCTTCCGTAAACTTCTCCAGCCCGTCAAACAGCCGCTACAATGCCCGCAGCGTGACGGACGCCCAGCAAAACCAGATCAGTTCATCCATCTCCTATTCCCATAACTGGAACGGAAAATTCAACCTGAGCGTCAACGCCCTCCATAACCAGAACTCCAGGGACTCCAGCTACTCGTTCACGCTCCCCAACATTACGTTCAACGTAACGCGTTTCTACCCGTTCAAGCGTAAGACCAGGGTTGGAAAGGAGAAAATCTATGAGAAGATTTCCTTCGGTTACTCAACGTCCTTCCAGAACCGCATCAATTTCAAGATGAGGGAACTCCAGGACTTCGTGATGGACGAAACCGGCAATCACGTAACAATAATTGACGAGTACAACAACAAGACATACCGTGAGAAGGCGTTTGGTGATTCCCTTGCCGTAAAGGCTCTGGGGAAACTCACAAACGGCATGACCCATAACTTCCAGATAGGCCTTCCAAACTTCACGCTCCTCAAGTACATAAACGTCACACCCAGTATCACATACGGCATGAACTGGATGTTCTCCAAGGGAGACCAGCACTTGGAGAATGAGCTTGACGCAGACGGGAATCCCATCATGGTCACGGACAAGGATGGCCGGGAGGTAATAGCCCAGAAGGTGGTAAGTGATCCCGGAACCGCATTCAACGGATTCGGGGCCACACATACGTATTCCGGAAGCATGTCCATGAGCACCCGTATTTACGGTATGTTCAACTTTGGGAAGCATCGGAGGGTACAGGCTATACGTCATGTGATCACGCCGTCAATGTCCCTTAGTTTCTCTCCGGAAAAGGGTACGGCATTCAACGGCTGGCGCACCCTGGACCCGTATTATGACAAGAGGGGCTCCTTCCACGACGTAACCTGGTACAACATATACAGTATCAGCGGAAACCACAACAACGCCTCCCCTCCCGGAAGGGGCAAGAGCGCCACTATGTCCCTGTCATTCGGCAACAACCTTGAAGCCAAGGTGAGGGATATCAGGGATACCACCGGAACGGGTTCCAAGAAGGTAAAGCTCCTGGACCAGCTCAACATCAACACCAGCTATAATTTCCTGGCCGATTCCCTGAGGATGAATAACGTGGGTGTATCGGCCTCCACAAGGCTTTTCAACAAGGTGAGCCTTAGCGGTAACCTAAACTTCGACCCTTACGCAATCAACGAGCAAGGCAAGAAGATTAACAAGCTCAACATTATAGCAACTGGCGTTCCCCTTAGGCTTACCAATGCTTCTTTATCGGCCTCCTTCTCCCTTAACGGAAAGGGCGCAACTGATGGAGACGACGGGACGCGTTCCGGAGGCAGTGGCAGCGGCGGCGGTGGTGGCGGCGCCACAACGTCTTATGAGCGCATATACTATC
>OMQK01000211.1 GCA_900313205.1 uncultured Bacteroidales bacterium
GTCATACGCCTCGCGGCCGGTGACATCGCAATCTTCTCCTGGCAATGAGTACACTTGTTGGAATTCTTCTTCAAGCCAGCCTTCCCACTCTTTTCTGGCTTGGAATATCGGCGCAGGATGCGCCGCGGCTTATGCCCATGCTGGCCGAATCAGGAGCCGACCATTACATCTGTCATCAGCAGAAAGCCAGCGATGTGCTGAAAGTTCTTGACGCCGCTGCGGAAAATGGCGTGAAAGTATACGCAGGTTTTCCGGATCTCATCTCCAATCCGGAGGAAAATTTCGGTATCATCAATTCTCATCCGGCCTTCGAAGGCTATTATCTGAAAGATGAACCTGAAGTATGGGATATAGACGGTCTTGGAAAGCTTGTGGAGCGTTTCAATACATTGGACCCCGGCGTTCCATGCTACATCAACCTTTATCCAAACTGGGCCTGGGATGAGGAGAAATACGCTTCACGTATCGAGCTGTTTGCAAATACCGTAGATGTTCCATTCTTCTCCTTTGACCAGTATCCGGTCACAGAGGTTGACGGGAAGGTTGTAGTGCGCCCTACCTGGTACAGGAACCTTGAAGAGTTCTCTGAAATGGCCAGGCGTCACGGAAAGCCTTTCTGGGCTTTTGCCCTTACCAAATCCCATTATCTTGGACCACCGTCCCCGCCCGCTTTTTATCCGGTCCCTACATTGGGGACGCTTCGCCTGCAGGTGATGAGCGACCTCCTATACGGAGCGCAGTGTATCCAGTATTTTACGTTTGGTGGCATATATAAGCCGGAAACGCTTGAAAAGACGGTAGTCTTTGACATTGTCCGCGAGGTAAACCGTGAAATCAAAGTCCTGTCACCGGTTTTCCTAGGTGCAAAGGTTCATGGAGTATGGCATAGCGGAGATGTGATACCGCCATATACCAAACGTTTCTCTCCGGAGGCCGTACCTTCACTGAAAGAGCTGAGCATGAGCGGAGAAGGTGCCGTTGTGTCTTTGCTTGAAAACGGAAAACACCTTTATGTGGCGGTACAGAACAGGGATTGCATCAACAAAGCATCGCTTGACGCGGTTTTCAAAAAAAAGGTAAAACTGTTCGGAGGAAGGAAAGCCATCAGTTTCAACCTTGAGATTGAGCCCGGCGATGCCGTAGTATTTCAATTAAAATAATCATATATCAATAACCCATTAATTTTTAGCTTATGAAACACACTAAGTTACTAACCATTTTGGCTTTAGGCCTTGCGGTCTTCTCCTGCAGGCCCAAAGATCCGGAACCGGCACCAAAGGTACCTCAGGCGCCTGTTATCCAATCGGCCTCTCTGAAAGGCGTGAATGGAGAAGCTAAAGTTAAAGTTGGCGCCCCCGTCAAATTTACGGCCGAAGTCAGCGTGGTAAACAGCACGCTGGAGACTTACACCGTGGAAGTCAAAAAGGACGGCGCTATCATCGCTTCCGCCGGCGGCGTGCTTGAAGGCACAAAAGCCACCATCGAGGAAACCCTTGAGCTTGACATTGACGCGGCCACCCTTGCGGCGGAATTCACCCCTTCAGTGTACATCAAGGTGACAAATGCCGACGAGCAGTATGCAGAGAAGACCCTTGCAGCATCTGACGTCGTATCAATCTTCCCTCCCGAGCTTCTTCCCCAGATGTACCTCCTGGACAATGCTGGTCATGTATATGAGTTGTCGGCAATGACCCAGAAAGGCCGCTACCGCACCTATGTGGACATAAGCGAAATAGGCAGCAGCCTTACGGTCGCTGAAAAAATCACAGCGGAAAACACTGCCGACGGCCAGACCTGGACTTTCGATACTCCAGTAAGCGACAAAGGCCTCAAATACATCGGCTATGACGCTGTGAGCGGAGAACTGTTCTGGATGATCAACCACACAGTTACACTCGACCGCACGAAGATGGCAAACGACGGCCCTTACAACGTATATTGGAGCCAGGAGCTCATCCCCAACTGCGAGGTCGTCTTCCTCAATTACGCCGATAACCTCCTTCTTCAGTCGGACCGCTTCGCCGATGTTGAAGATAACAAGGCCCGCTATACAGGAAACTACAGTGAAAAGTTCGAGGTGTACTACATAGCCGACGAAAAGACAAACTGGCTCACCGTTAAGGGTCAGTGGAGCGACAACTCCGTCATTTGGGTAACCGGTGAAAACGCTTCGGCCCCTATGTCTCCTTACTGCGAAGTGCATCCTCTCAACTGGTTTTCCGGGAACCCCAACTGCGCTTTCTCTGCCTTGACACTCGTCAAGGAGACCGAGAACGTATACAGCGTAGTGATGTACATGAAGCCCAACTTCGGCATTAAACTGTACGACTATTGGTCCTGGGCCAACGAACTTGCCTGGACTTCGACAACGCCGGACACCATCGTGATCTCTCCCATGGAAGAAGACCCCGAAACCGGAAAGGTTGACGGTAATTATGGCAATGCCGGTCCGTCATTCACAGAAGGACTCTGGAAACTCTCCTACAACAAACTTTCCAAAGAAGTCTCCCTTGAAAAATATAACGGACGCATTGCCGATCCCGTCAAGGGCGGAACATACGTCCCCGATCCCGATGATCCTGACGATCCCAATCCTCCAGTGGAAGGCGCACCCCTTTATCTTGTAGACAATACCGGTGCATCTTGGGCTATGTCCCTTGCATCCGGAACGAAGTATATCACCGACGAGGGTACGAGCAATGTGGGAACATCCTTCGTATTTGCCGAAAAACTCACCGCGGAAGGAGCTATTGACTGGAGTGGAAAGGTTTATGGTAAAGACGGAGAAATAGCTGAAGGCGGAAGTTATATTGACCTCGATGCCGCTTATGCAAAACAAAGTAAAAAGCCTTGGATGATTTACTACGACACAACCTCCCATGAGGTTGTCTACAAAGAAGGCATCTGGGCAGATGGTATGGGTGCTTTGGATAATGGCACCAAAGTTATCTGGGTACAGACTCTGCCTCACAATGCCGAGGTTCATTTCATCGGCTTTGACAAGCCTGTATCAAAAATGGTGAACCGCGCTGTGTTTGACTCCTTCGACGATGCCGCTGGCGTTGCCAGATATATCGGCGTGAGCGAGAATTACGAGATATACTATCGCCCGGAGCAGGGATGGATCATCCTCACCAACAATATCTGCGCTAAGCAGATGCTTCTTATCGGCAAGAACGCAAGCTTCGGCCAGGAACCTTATACTGAGTACCCCATCATTGAGACCGACATCCCGCGCGTAGCAGGCCAGACACTTCCCCTCAACAGGCTGGACGAGCATAATTTCAGCGCATACATCTATATGGCCGAAAATGCCAGCTTCCAGCTCTATACGGATTATACATGGGGATCCCGCAACAGCACATGGGAATCTGCGACTCCTGGCATTGTGACAAGGGAGAACTTCTATGCAA
>OMQK01000208.1 GCA_900313205.1 uncultured Bacteroidales bacterium
TCCGACTGCAATCCGGCCACCGTGGGTGGCGTGCTGGGAGTGGTCCTGGGCCTGGAGAATATGCCGGCCTTCTGGAAAGACCCCGTGATGGAAATCTGGGACCTGGATTTCGAGGGAACCGACGTTTCCCTGGCCAAAGGCAGCCGGTATTCCTACAACCACGCCCTGCAGCTCATTGCCAAAAACGGGGGTCAGGTATCGGACAGCGAGGTGGTCATCCCCGTGGCCAAACCCGAAATGCTTCCCCTGGAACAGAACTTCGTAAACACCTATCCCCTGATGCGGGACCAGAAAGACGCCTGGCTCAAGGATACCTATGAGTTTGACTTCTCCGGCAACGGTTTCGTAATCTGGGGCAACCTGGTTTGCCTGAGGGGCATCACGGAAGACTACGCCCAGAGGGTAGCAAAAAAGCATGTTGGCTCAGAGGTATTTGCTATGGCCGAAGAAGGAGACCCCTATGTAGCAGAGATTGAAGTGTGGATAGACGGAGCCCTGGACCAGGTTTCCATCCTCCCGATGAAGGGCACATCCCGCAAGCTTGAACCAGCATGGAAATACTGTATGGAAGAAGGCCGCCACAATGTCATAGAATACTACAGCGAAAAACAGAATGAAGATACGTATTACCATAATTAGTGCAATCCTGCTCCTCACGGCTTGCACGGCAAAGGTGCCGTACGGGGAAACCGTAAGCCTGGACAATGCCACCCTGATGGACAAGATCAAGGGCGGCTGGTACGGCCAAACCATTGGCTGCACCTACGGCGGGCCCACGGAGTTCAAGTACAAGGGTGGCATCATAATGGAAGAAATCCCTATTCCCTGGTACGACGACTACATCTACGACACCTACATAGAGGATCCCGGCCTGTACGATGACGTGTATATGGACCTCACCTTCATGGAAACCATGCTCAAGGAGGGCCTGGATGCGCCCGTGGATTCATACGCAAATGCTTTTGCAAATGCCGATTACAAGCTCTGGCACGCAAACCAGGCGGCCCGCTACAACATCCTCAACGGACGAGGCGCCCCTGAAAGCGGCCATTGGAAATACAACCCTCATGCGGATGACATCGACTTCCAGATTGAGGCCGATTTCATCGGCATGCTCTATCCCGGACAGGTGAATAAGGCCTCCGAGCTGAGCGATCGTATCGGCCATATCATGAATTACGGGGACGGCTGGTACGGAGGAGTATTCATTGGCGCAATGTACTGCCTGGCATATGTCTGTGACGACATTCCCACAATTGTGACGGAGGCCCTCAAGACCATCCCGGAAGGAACAAAGTTCCACAGCACCATTGCCGATTGCATCAAGTACTGGAAGAAATATCCAAATGACTGGAAGCAGTGCTGGTTTGAGGTCACAAACCGCCACGCCAATGACGTAGGCTGCCCTGAAGGCGTCTGGAACGGCTTCAACATTGACGCCACCATAAATTCCGCATTTGTCGTTATCGGCCTTCTTTACGGAGAGGGAGATTTCCTGAAGACCATGGATATAAGCACCCGCTGCGGAAATGACTCCGACTGCAACCCGGCATCGGCCGCCGGTATCCTTGGCGTGATGTACGGCTACGATGCCATCCCCGATTACTGGAAAAAGGGCGCGGAAAAGATAAAGGACATTCCCTTCCCTTATACTTCCCTCAGCCTTGACCAGGTTTGTCAGGAAAACTACAATCTCATCCTCCAGTGCAACGAATCAGGGGATAACGGCATCTTATTTAATGTTGAGAAACCACAGCCCGGCCGATTTCTCTTTCAAGGGCAACAGCATAGTGGTGGAAGGAAGCGTCCGGAAAACCGGCCACGCAGACGACAGTTATATTGCCTCTGTCACGGCCATTCTGGACGGCACTGAACTGGAAACCTTTACCATGCCGGTTGATTATATCAAACGGAAGTACGAAGTCTTCAGCGCCTACTGTTTTGGCAGCGGGCAGCATACGCTTACCCTCCGCCTCAACAATCCTCATCCGGATTATGAACTTTATGCTTCTGAAATGGTTGTATATGATGCTGAGTAACAATCTTATCATACTACTTGCCACCATTATGATGGCGGCCTCCTGCAATGCACCCCAACAGCAGCCGCAGAAGGAAAAAGAGAAAGAGCCGGATGTTACCCCTGTAACTCCGGTAGTGACAGATACCAGATATGTCAAAGACTTGTTGCTGAGAAGTGAAATACTTGGAGAACGAGTCCTGTATTCCGTTTTTCTTCCGGCCGATTATGACAAGGACACTGAAACCCGTTACAGCGTAGTGTATATGCTTCACGGCCTTGGAGACAACAACAACTCCTGGAACGGAAGCTATCTCCACGCCAACTCGGAAATCAAATCGCTGGAATCAGCAGGTCTTAGTAAGATGATCTATGTATATCCTCAGGGCTTTTCCAGTTACTACTGCAATTTCTACGACGGGTCATACAACTATATGGATATGTTCGTCAATGAACTTATCCCGCTTATTGACAAGAATTACAGGACTATTCCGGACAAGCAGCACCGTTCCGTCACCGGATACTCGATGGGCGGTTTCGGCACCATTGCCCTGGCCGAAAAGCACCCGGAAGTCTTCGAGTGCAGCGCTCCCCTGTCAATGTCCGTACGCACGGACTGGCAGTATATGGAAGAGTCTCAGAGCGGCTGGGAGAACCAGTGGGGCATCATATTCGGCGGTGTAGGACAAAGGGGAGAAGGCCGAATCACTGAATATTACAAACAGCACTGTCCCATCCATTATTTCAATGCCCAGAACAAGGAGCAGCTTTCTACCGTTCACTGGTATCTGATCTGCGGAGATGATGAAAAGAATCTCCTTTACGCGAATGATGAACTACACTGCGTGATGCGTGACAATGGTTATGATCACGAGTACCGCGTGGTGGACGGCGGTCACTCCTCTTCAGTATGGAATCCCGCCCTTCACGAGGTTCTCCCGATGTTCGACTACTATATGAACGGGAATAACATCTGGAGTCCAAATAATAACTCCGATAATAATCCCGATGTTAATATAGACAAGAATGAGGACGGTGTATTTACATCACCAAAATACATTGAAAAAGGTACAGGGACAGCGCTTTTAATTGTTCATAAGAATGAACTCACGCCTTCTGTCCTGGATGGTATTATGTCTTCGGCCATATATGATCCAAGATTTGAGAACGGTTACGTGATGCTTCCCTGCGACGTGTCCCAAAAGTCACTCACACAATGGATGGAGTATTGGGATGCCAAGTACCCTAACAACAAAAAGCTGGTTCTCGGTTATGGAGAAGGCGCCGCCGAGGCTCTATCCCTTCCTTCCGCCACCTTCAAACGCAGCTACTACATCAACCCTGCCGTTGGAGAGACGTTCAATGTGGTAAAAGATCAGGATATCTACTTCTGTGGTACAGAAGATGACTCCAACTATATGGGAATGAACGCTCTTTACAATGCCTGTAAAAGCAAAGGGGCAAAGTTTGAATATAGGATCATCCAGGCTTCTGACGATCCCGCATACAATATCGTGTCTAGTTTTAATTCCATTAAATCATATTTTTATTATTAACCCTTTAATTATTAAACCATTATGAAAAAAGTATTATTTGCACTGATGGCAGTTCTGGCACTGACAACAATTTCTTGCCAGAAGAAAAACAACGCTGTCGACGACGAAGGCGAGAAGGGCATTGCCAAACCCACCTACCGTGTAAAGAGCTACACTCACGGCAAAGATTTCTATGCTTACACATGGAATGCCGATGGCACCGTATCCAAAGTAGATCTTGGATATGATGGTGAAGTGTACAGCACCTATGCTTTCAAATGGGAAGGCAACACCGTTTCTGTAGTTGATGAAAAGGCCGACAACAAGCCTATCGCTACCATTACCGTCAATGACAAGAAACTTGCTACCAAGATTGAGCAGGCTGGAAAGACTGAACTCAGTGAAAAGACCAAGATTGAATGCACCTACGATGCCAATAACTTCCTCCTCACTGCAAAAGTAGAGGACAAGATCAACACCGTTCAGGTTATTGACGAAGAAGGCAACATCGAATGGTGGGGCCGCGTCGGCATTGAGGAGCAGGTATCAGAACAGACCACCGCAAAGGGCTGGCGCAAGAAGATGCACACCTATTACAGCCAGCCTAACGCCGCAGGTATCCACGGTGAGTGGGACGAGGACGTAAAGGTAAAGCGTTGGTTCTATGAGACCGGTCTGGTTGGCCGCGCATCCGTATCCGTAATGCGCACCGCCTGGTGGTATGGTGTTGTGAGCGATGACAAGACCGAGGTCAAGCAGGAATATGCTGCAAAGCTTGCTTACTATCCCCTGGATGTTGACGCAAATGGTTGCGTAAAGGTTGAGCTCAAGCTCTATGACACCAAGGAGAAGTATGACGCCGATCCTTCCACTATGGGTGAGGATGACAAATACGAGTTTGTTTGCGAGAAGATTCAGTAAGATCTCACACTTCCATTTCACAGCCTCCCATCGCCGGGAGGCTGTTTTTTTTGCTAAGGTGAGGGGAAAATGCTATATTTGCGTGATAATGCAAAAAGATTGTATGGAAAGCTTGAAAAGAACCAAAATCAAGGCTCTGCTTGCAATGGAGCCGGGCGTGGAAGTGCTTGCCAAAGGATGGGTACGCACTAAGAGAGGAAACAAACAGGTGAAGTTCATCGCTCTCAACGACGGCTCCACCATCAACAATATCCAGATTGTAGCAAATACGGAGCTCTTTGACGAAGAACTCATAAAGAGAATCACCACCGGAGCATCCCTCTCCGTAAAGGGAGAACTTGTTGAATCCGTAGGAAGCGGCCAGCACGTGGAAATCCAGGCAAAGGAAATTGAAGTGCTTGGAGAATGCGACCCTATGCGTTTCCCGCTCCAGAAGAAGGACACCACCCTTGAGTTCCTCAGAAGCGTTGCCCATATGCGCCTCAGGACCAACACCTTCGGGGCGGTCCTCCGCATCCGCCACGCGATGGCCTTCGCCATCCACAAGTTCTTCAACGACAAGGGCTTCGTCTATCTCCATACCCCGCTCATCACCGAATCCGACGCGGAGGGCGCCGGCGACATGTTCCAGGTCACCACGATGGACCTCAAGAACATCCCGCTGGACAAGAAGGGCAAT
>OMQK01000206.1 GCA_900313205.1 uncultured Bacteroidales bacterium
ATCCGCCCGCCTGGATGATCTGGGTGATATAGTACATGACCGGATCCAGGATCCCGGCCATCATGCCGGCCATTCCGCCGCCGCCTTCCTCGTCATCGGACCCGCCGCCCATGTACATGACCTGCTTCTTGATGGTCCGCTGGTAGGACCCGCTGCCGTTGACCTGCGGCAACAGCGCGGAATAGGAGCCCTTCCGGGCGTATTGCTGCCGTTCGATCTCCATGTCCGCCACCTTGACGGACACATTTTCCGACAGGGCTACCTTCAGCGCGTCGTCGAGCGTCAGCACGACGGTCGAATCCGCCTTCTGCGGCGCCCCGTCGCGGTATTGGGCATATGAAGCAACCGGCAGCAGGCACAACGCCGCCACCGCGATTCCCACTCGTATCTTCATTCTACAGTCTGTTTTCACTACTCAACCACCCTTGTCCTATGGACAAAGGGACGCAGCGATGCTGCAAAAACTGTGCTGGAAATGAAATCCCTTTCAGTCCTGCCGCCTGCTGCTCTTTTGTATGTGTTTTTTTTATATTTGCAGCACAAATTGTAAATTTGCAGCATATAGTCCGCATCTGCCGTGCTTCATCTTTTGCTATCCGCCATCATGACAACCATTACCATCAACTCTACCCAGGATTTCAGAAGTGAAATCGTAACTCCCAATCGCGAGTATATCATAGGGGGAGATATCTATTTGACGGCAAACGAATCGATAGCCATCGGTTCCAACAGCATCTTGCGTTTCAATGGCGGCTGCATCCATAACGGCATCCTGGTGGGACAGAACACCCGGATTGCCAACCCCTCCGATTCCGTCATCTTTGATGATGTCGAACTGGCATACGAGGAAAACCCGGCGAACAACGCCCCGATCACGGGCTGGCTCGGAGAATGCAAGGATGTCTGGTTTTCCTACTCCGAAGCCACCAAGGCGCATTTCAAGATTGTCAAGTCCGTCTGCCAGTTCGAGACATGCCTGTTCTCCCGTCGGACCTATTATATCGAACAGTGGGCAAGGATTCCCTTAAGATGCTTCGGATGCGAAATCAGGGGAGATGGAACGACATTCATCCTTCCCGGAAACAAAGGAAGCTTATCCTCCGTACCCGGCGTCGGGAACCGCCCCCAGTATGCGACGCATTGCCTGTTCGAGAAAGGCTGCGTCAATAATTTCCCGGGGTATAACAACGGCGAAAGGGCCGGGCGGTTCATTGTCTCCGGCCTTACCATTTTGGACAATGACGAGGTGATCCGGGAACAGGGCTGGGGGGAAAGCATGAGCGATTTCGGGATAACCGTGAATCCCCCGAATCCACAATCCACTGTCGGGTTTACCTATTACAAAATATTCAGGGGGGGCGCTAATTATATCGAATTCAAGAATGTAACCTATGACGGATGCGGCGGTCTTTGGACCGATTTTGACCACTACATCCATATCCATCAGTTCCTGATCGAGGATTGCTGCATCAAGTGCGCCCAGTTTGCCTTCGAATTCAAAACGATGTCTGGGCAAAACATCACTTCGGCCAAGAATCAAAATATGACGACCTGCGGCGGGTATTGCGATTCCCTGCGCATATCCCGCTGCCATTTCCGCAACTATGCCGAAAACCTGCTTGTAGGGCCCCTGAGTTTCGTCAGCGACGAGCCGGGCTATACGATTCATCATCTGCTCGTTGAGAACTGTGTTTTCTACAGCGAAAAAGAAGCCAATCTGGAACTGTCCGGATGCGAGTACATCGACATACGGAATAACGCCTTCCTTTCCGTGCAATGCTCCTCGAACCATGCGACTTCCGGCGGACAAACCGTACGCATCAACAAGAAGACCGACATCGTCGGAAACCGTTTCCTTATTTCGGACCCCCCGGCAGCCGCCGACGGTCTGCGCATCTGCTCAGGAGATTTGTTCCTGCTGGGGAACGAGTTCGTCCTCGACTTCTCCAAAGCCACTACCGGCGCTTTTTCCATCATAGGTTACGGAGACAATACGGCCTTTATCAGTGGAAATACTTTTCTCTTCAAAAGGACGGATATCACCAGCCAGAAAACCTTCTTCATCTACCGGGATATTCTCCCGTGGATGCAAGGCAATCATTATATCCCGGAAAACGGGCTTGCCAACGGACAGACGATCGTTATCGTGGGAGATGGCTATCCCGGCTATCTGGAAACCGGTATCGATCCCCGTTTTTCCCTCAGCATTCCATAACCCCATCGGCACGATGATGAAAAAATATTACCCCATCCCCTCTACACGCGTCTATCCCTTCTTTCCCGACCGGAGTTTCTGCGAATCCGGCCAGGATGACGCACACTGTAACGGACAGGTTGAAGATGTCCAGTATGTCAACTGGTTAGACTTGCTTTCGTAATGAAAAGGACACTCACTTTTATCACGATGGCCATCCTGCCCGTGATAGCCGGATGCATACGGTTGCCGGAATCCTCGACACCCGAAGTGTTAACCCTTCGCGCCACTTTGGCCGGTAGCTGTGAAACACGCACCTTTCTCAACAAAATAGGGATGTTAACCGGTATGGAAATACAAGCTTCGTTTAACACCGTCTTCTGGAACACAAATGATGAACTCAATGTCTTCTCCGGGAAAAACGCTTCGGGCAGATTCACGTGGAGCAGTAGCTATGGTTATAGCCTCGGTTATCCCTCCGTCGGGGCTGTTTTTACCGGAGTATTGAGCGGTCCCGTCAGTGAAACGGACTCCCCACGGTTTTGGGCCTTTTATCCCTATGATTCCGACAATTCATTTGACGGAGAGAGCATTACCTTCTCGCTCCCTAAGGAACAAGCCGCTGTCACAGGGACGTTCAACTCGGGTGTTTATCCCCACCTGGCAACGGGAAATTCCCTTGATGACATGACCTTCCACAATATCTGCGGAGGCGCCTGTTTCAGCGTCATGAGGTCAAACGTCCACGCCGTCACTTTCAGGTCCAATGGCGGGGAACCCCTTACAGGGAAGGTCCGGTGCGGTATTGACCAGGACGGTCTCCCTGTTATCACGGAAGTCATTGAAGGGATTGATTCCGTAATGGTCACGGCCCGGCCGGATAATGTTCTCATCCCGAACAGCACCCGCTACTACTATTTCGCCGTCATGCTTCCCCAGACACTCTCTCAGGGAATGACGATCACCCTGTGGCTTTCAGATGGGCAGGCCTTGCATATTCCCATCCAAAAACCCGTCGAAATCCGTCGCTCCGTTTTTGGATACATGCAGGACATGGATCGGTTCGTCCAGGATGATTCTTCTGCCCTTGTCGTCGATGACATTTATCTCCGCGAAGCGTTCAACAACGCCTTCGATATGAATAACGACGGTGTGATGAGTCTTTCCGAGGCGGCAGGCGTCAGTTCCAAACAACTTTTCAATGTATTGAGCAACATCTATGTCAGCGGATTCGGTCCTATCGGATCGGTCTGTCTGTCCTTCGACGAGTTCCAGCACTTTACCGGCGTCACCTCCATTCCTGGCCTGGGATTCAGATACTGGACCAAAATCA
>OMQK01000205.1 GCA_900313205.1 uncultured Bacteroidales bacterium
TGTCCTCAGTGCCAACTACATCAAGGAAAGCCTCAAGGACGTCTACAAGCTCCCCATCGAGGGCGTGTGCAAGCACGAATTCGTGTTTGACGGTCTTGTGAACGACGGTGCCCGTGAGGGCGTTCCCGGAGCCACAACCCTTGACGTTGCAAAGCGCCTTCTGGATTACGGCTTCCACGCTCCCACCATCTATTTCCCGCTGCTTTTCCACCAGGCCCTCATGATTGAGCCCACTGAAACGGAGAGTAAGGAAACCATAGACGCTTTCATTGAGGTGATGAGAAAGATTGCAGCGGAGGCTGCGGAGGATCCCGAGATCCTTCACAGCGCCCCCCACTGCACTCCCATCTCACGCCCAGATGAAACCGCTGCTGCCCGTAACCCCATCCTAAAGTATCAGGACGCATAAGTGGAGGAACGTAGTCTGCATACAATTCTGAGTGGCTTCCAGAAGCCTGAGCTCCAGGACCTTGGAAATATCCTTGGAAAGGAGCTCAGTGCCCGTTTCCGTAAATCCCAGTTGGTGGATGAGCTTCACGGCTACATCACTGGGGAGCCGCGGGAATGGATGTCCCACCTTATGGAAAGGGACGTGAGGCTTCTGAGGGACCTTGTTCGGCAGGGCCCTGAGAAAGTCCAGTATCAGGATTTTGCCGATTACCCCTCCCTTCTTGAGGTTACGGGGCTGGTCCAGTTTGACGACTCCGACGATCATTTCCACAAGGTTTGGCTGAGCCGTGAGATGTACGACATTGTGGCTCCTGAGGTGGAAAAGGTTATCCACGTCCTTGAGCGCAACGGCCAGTTCAAACTGGAAAGGACCGCCCTTGGCTACCTGAACCTCTATGGCGTAATGCCCACGGAACTGTTTGTGGACTGCCTGATGGAATGGTACAACCTTTACATAGGGGGCAGTGCAAAGCGTCTTTCAAAGATTCTGAGCACTACCCCCATCATAAAGATGTACCGTTATACGGATAAATGGGGAGACTACGTTTGCAGCCCGTGTGTCCCCGATGTAGATGAGCTTATGACCCGCCTGGATTCATTCAAGGGAGAGTTCGCTCGTCTTGGCAACTGGGATGCCTACAAAGCTGGCTCCGGGGCTCCTTACTTCACAATCGGCCTGAGTACACTTGAGGGCATGCGCCTGGAGCAGATGTATAAGCGCATAGGCTACGAGGGCTTTGACCTTGTGAAGGCCGTTCACGACACCTGGATGGAGTCCCAGTTCACCTCAGGCCCGCGGCCGGAGCTCTTTGACCCCATTTTTGACAGCCCTCTCTTTGGAACGCTTGACAGGCAGGCACTTGAGTCTTTCTGCAATATTGTGGCCGATTATGCCGACTCCCTTCCCAAGTGGTGCCTTGCAGGACATAGCGCAAATGAAACTGGGGAATGCTTGGCCGACAGAGATGCCTGGAAGGACAATGAGGAAATGCTGCAGGAGCCTCAGGAGGCCGATTACCCCCGCTGGAATATGCCTGAGCCCACAATAACGGATGGTTATGCCGGGGAGATGTCGTCGGACGGATATCCTCTGGGGCTTGCCATCCCTCACGTTGCCCCCAACGATCCATGCCCTTGCGGCAGCGGTCTCCGCTATTGCCGCTGCCATGGCCGATATATGAATTAGCCATGGAAGGTAAGCTCACTCTTGAGCCGGTTGCGTATTACAGGGGCTCATTCGGTTCCAAATTCGGGATTCCCCGCCAGAGTTCCCTGGCGGAAAGCCTTCGTGGTATGATAGTCTTCACCGACAAATACAGGGTCAAGGAAGCCCTGAGGGGCCTTGAAGGATTCAGCCACATCTGGCTCATCTGGGGCTTTTCCGCCAACAAGGAGGCAAAAGGGGAGTGGCAACCTACCGTTCGTCCGCCAAGGCTGGGCGGCAACACAGCCGTGGGTGTCTGGGCCACAAGGTCCCCGTACAGGCCCAATCCCATCGGCCTTTCCTGTGTTGAAATTGTGAGAATCTCTGGTTGTGAAATCTGGGTAAGGGGCGCAGACCTTATGGACGGCACTCCTATCTATGATATCAAGCCTTATATACGGTATGCCGATTCCCGCCCGGAGGCTCAGTCTGGCTTTGCCCAGGATGCCCCTCAAGGGGTCCTTGATGTGATTATCCCTGAGAATCTCCCGCTTGACAAGGCGCAGAGGAAGGCTCTTGAGGAGGTCCTGTCACTGGACCCGCGCCCCGCTTATCAGGACAGCCCTGACAGGGAATACGCCTTCCCCTTTGAAGGGAAAGACGTACGATTCAGAGTTGAGGGAAAAGTCCTTACCGTTACTGGTTACGGAACTCGGAAGGGGTGAATCCCGTCTTTTTCTTGAAGAATCTGGCAAAATATGACTGATCCGGCACTCCAACGCGTCCGGCAATGTCGCCAACGGGCACTGAAGGGTCTTTCAGAAGCATCTTTGCCATATTTATGCGGGCTATCTCTATCCAGTCAATGGCGGTGCGGTGAGTGTGCTGCTTGACGGTTTTGTTGAGGTAGTTTGGCGTAACGTTCAGCTCAGCAGCGTATTCACTCACGGAGAACTGGGCGTTCCTTCCTTCAAAGACCATCTGCAGGAACTTCTCCGGTATGGCCGCAACCTTTCCGCTGGGCCTTACCTGGCACAGGATCATGTCCATGGCGCTTTGCATAAATGCGTAATCCTTGTCTTCCATAGCTGTGAGCATACGCCTGAACAGATTTGCCATGAACACTGCGTCGTCAAACCAGAAACTCTGAAGATGGGGTTTGGAGGCACGCAGAACCGGATATGAAGCGTCCTTGAGGAAACTCATTGAGAATGACCCCATATAGCCGTGGCAGCAGTTGTAGTGCTTGAGAAGGATCCTCTTGCTTTCAGGGACTATGATAAGCTGTCCGGGGCCTATCAGGTAGTTCATCCCGTCAATATCGGCCAGGGCCTCTCCTTCCGACAGGAAGGCATATACATAGCGGTCCAGAATGTATCCGCTGATGTCTACAGGCTCAGTGTAGCCCTCAATCTTCAGTTCGTGAATTGTAATACCTGATTTCATACTAGAATTCTACGTCCAGTCCTATGTTAACTGTAAAGTTCTTTCCGTCTTCGCGGGGGTGTGTCACCCTCCAGTATGCGTCTACGCGGAGGATGCGGAAGATGTTTGAGATGCCCACGCCAAGTTCCACGTAGGGGACTTCCAGTGTCTGGAGTTTCATGTTGTCCGGCACTATGAACATTCCGTGGTTGCGGTCGTTGGCCTCCGTTAGAGTTCCCCATGCAAAACGGGCGGTCACAACTTCCCTGAGGTCCAGTTTTTTGAGGAGGGGAATCTTCCCAAGGAAGAATCCGTTGAAATTGTGAACGTAATAACCGGTGAGCCAGCGGTCCGACGCAAACTCGAAGAAGTCCATACATGAGAAGGCCGATTTATCCAGGAAATACGACTGGTTGCCCTCGTGGAGTTTGAGGAGGGTGTAGGGGACAGATCCCCATATGGCACCGCCCTGCAGCATGAATTTTCCAAATCCCACGGCCGTGGAAGGCACTTTCCAGGT
>OMQK01000283.1 GCA_900313205.1 uncultured Bacteroidales bacterium
CGGCAACACCACCAAGGACAAGGACCTGGAAGGCAACAAGCACCG
The DNA here is from genome assembly GCA_900313205.1 of uncultured Bacteroidales bacterium. Classification (GTDB taxonomy): domain Bacteria; phylum Bacteroidota; class Bacteroidia; order Bacteroidales; family UBA932; genus Cryptobacteroides. The sequence goes on from OMQK01000283.1 coordinate 46, forward strand.
CATCATCAAGTTCCGCCTCCCCAAACTGAGCGAGGGTGACGTAGTATTCACTAAGAAAGACATCCTGGAGACCTACGTGGTGGAGGCCCACGGCCTCAGCTACGCCACCATCGGCCAGGGCCTCTGCGTCTGGAACAACAAGCTCATGATGCCCACCGGCCTCGGCACTCCCGAGTACCCCAGCTACCTCTTCGTCTGGCATCTCAAGAAGAAACAGCCCGTGGAGGTCCTTGACATGGGCCTCGGCACTACCGGCGAGCTCGAGGATCTTGCACACTACAAGTGCAACCGCTTCCTCGTCCAGGGCCAGGACGGATTGTTTGAGTTGAAGTATAAGTAGCGTGATTTCTAACCTGTTGATTACTATATACTTAGTTGTTTGAGGGTGCCAATTTTTCGGCACCCTCATTTATTTAATTCACTGATTATCAAGCACCTGAGTTTTACACCACAGCCTCTTGTTTTGCAAATATTGACATTGCCAGTAAAAGATGAAGTGTATGATACTCCAGCATTTAGTTGATTCGTTTCCTGTTTTCCGCAATGGGACACCCATTTCAACAGTTTGCTGAGATGATATCGAGAAGCTCGGTCACTTCGGGCTCTTCTCTTGTATGGAGGAGGACCGACTTCCGCTTGTTGTCATAGGGGTTGACGTAGTTGATCTGGTATATCTTTTCCGCCAGGAAGGGCGCCTTCTCCAGTGTTATGTGCGATTCAGCCGCCTTTAGGATGCGTTCCAACTCAAGCATTATCGTGTAGGCCACGAAGCAGATGCAGACGTGCGCTTGCTCAATCATGAACAGGTATCCGTATTCTTCTATGACTCTGTCATCGGACAGTGTGCTGTTGGTGGTATAACCCTTGTATCCATCCAGCCGTTCATCTTTTGCCACCTTTTCGTAGTCGATTTTGATGGTGGCGTCTCCGCTCATGGTGAGGAAGCGGTTGTAGCCGCGATTGTTCAGTTTGTCCTTCGTGAGTTTGTCGCTTCTGAAGCGCTTCTCGAGACGTTTGATACCCCTTTCGCGGTCCGCAGCGTTCTTCCTTGCACGGGCGTCACTCATTGTCACCACCATACGCCTGTTCTTGGTCAATTCGATGCTGGTGCTCTGCCCGTTGGAGAGGTTCAGTGAAGCAATCTGATCCTTGAACCGCTCGTCCTGAGAGCGTATCCTCGCACCCAAGATATATTCGTATCCACCCTCTTCCAGGTCACGGATGTTCTCCTTACTCAGGAGGCCGGCATCCGCCACGACTATCGGTTTTGGGAAGCCAAAGCGCTTCTGCAACTTCTCAATAATGGGGATCATCGTATGGCCTTCGTAAGTGTTGCCAGGATGGATCTCGTATCCAATCGGATTGCCTCCTGGGCCTACAAGAAGGCCAAGAACGACTTGCGGATTGGCGTTCTTGCCGTCTTTGGACCATCCGGGGATGCGGACATCGTCCTCGCGGGACTCGAAGTACATCGTTGTCGTGTCGTAGAAGACTACGGCTACAGTGCCGCCAAGAACGCGTTTTGTCTGGTTGAAGGTAACCTGCTCTACATCGTGTTTTACATCGTAAGACCCTTTCTTACGCTTAGCCTCCGGCCTCCAGCATAGCTCATCCAGAAAACGATATATCTTGTCCTCATCGTAGAACTTGTTCATGAAGTAGGCCATGTAGCGGAGCGTCTTCAGTTTACTGCCGGGGCGATACAGGCGAGTGACAACAAGGCTCTTGAAGATCTCGTTATTGGATGTACGAACTGTGTTGAACCCGATTTTATCAAACAGGCGGCCGTAGATGAGGTCCGGCCCTACCAGCCGGAGTTGGTCCTGGCCGATACCGGCCATAATGGCATCGTACTCAGCTGCGCCATCTGGCGCGAACAAGTCTTCGCCGAACTCATGTTCGTTCGCCCACTGTTTGGCTTTCTGCTCAAGCGAAGCCAATACAGTCTCATCCCGGCTGCTGCCAAAGGACTTTTGGACACGGTACTTGCCGTCGGCCTTGGCCACGACTTGTATTGAGGTGGTTCCGCTCTTGTTATGCTTCCGACGGACAAACATACCACGAAGGTAGCAATTTGCTGCGGGACACCCAAATTGAGAAGTCAATTAGCCTCTCATTGCGCTGTAAGGCCGATTTCCGATGAAGACGTCAAAAAGTGCGGAAAACAGGAAGTGTATGATACTCCAGCATTTAGTTGATTCGTTTTATTGACGAAGTAATGGGTAATCACGCTCCTTTTCTTTATTGTTGCTTTCTTGTTGTATTGTCGCTGGTGGGTTGCAACAACACGAACAGGAAGCACGTGGACAACAAACAGATTGAGTTTGTAATTGTTGATGAATCTACAGAACCGTTGCTGTTGTGGTTCTCCAAGGATTCTTCTTCTTTCCACTATTTTTACGGAGTTCCGGAATCCGGGACAATCTCAATCATGCATATCGCTCATGATTTGCCGGCAAATCCACAACCACTGTTAACGGATCCCTATAATGGATTCGTAAAAGTCCTAAGTCCGGGTGATACCCTGGTCATTCATGCGTCAGACTCATCAGTGGCAAATGATCTGCGCACCAGATACAGACACGAACTACCTTTTCTTTCAGACTCCGAAATAGATCTCATAAGGACAATATCTTTCTCTGCCGATTCAATTTCTCTTGATTGATCATCGGCCTCAGAACCGCTCGATCTTGAGCTGCTGGATTTTGTAGCGGTCGTCCTTGCAGGTGAGGAAGATGGTGACGTTGAAGATTTCGCCGCCGGCCTTGAGGGTGCCGAGGGCGTACTTCATGTTGGCGCGGCCGGCCGTGTGGCTGATGTCGAAGCTGCGGGGAGTGTAGGTATCGAAGAAAGACTTCACTATCTGCTTCGCCTGGGCGCGGCTGGCGTCGCTTTCCTTGGCGAGAACTGCTATCTCCAGATTGTCGGCAAACCATGCCGAGAGGGCCTCGGCGTTGCCGGCTGCGATATATTTACTGATGGGCACGAAGACGTCGTCTCCGCTGTCCGGCTTGGAGGTCTGCATGGTTTTATGAACGACGGCATTCTGTGCCGAAAGGGTGGGGCACAGCAGCAGGGAAGCAAGGATAGCTAAAATAGTCAGCTTCATACGACCGCGGTTTTATGCAAATATTAAGCCAACACAAAAGCATTGAACTTCGG
>OMQK01000204.1 GCA_900313205.1 uncultured Bacteroidales bacterium
TGGGGTCAAGATTTCCAAGGCCCAGCAGCTTTCAAACTGGGAAGCGGATCGCCTCTCGGAAAGCCAGCTCCGTTACGCCGCAACAGATGCCTGGGTGTGCCGTGAGATGTACATGAAACTGCTTAAATCAGAAAAGAATCCACTCTCGGATGAAGAGCTTCATCCTGAAAGATACCGTCAAGACAATGGATAGAATCATTCTGAAACCCCGCAGGGAGGAATCCATCCTGCGTTACCATCCCTGGGTATTCTCCGGGGCCATAGCCCAGATTGTGGGGCATCCCGCAGAAGGAGACCTAGTGAGCGTAGTTGGGGCCGATGGCAAACAGCTTGCATGCGGCCATTACCAGATTGGCTCCATAGCGGTAAGGATCCTGAGTTTTGACGAAGACCCCACAAAGCCGGATTTCTGGACGCTGATGCTCTCCAGGGCACTCAGACTTCGTGAGGCAATGGGACTTGCAGGATCGGCCCAGACCAACTGTTACAGGCTGGTACATGGGGAAGGGGACGGTCTTCCAGGCCTTATTGTAGACTATTATGACGGCGTTTGCGTGCTTCAGGCCCATTCAGTTGGCATGTTCCGCGCCAAGAACGCTATTGCCGATGCCCTCCGGGAGGTTTACGGAGACAGCTTGAAAGCTGTTTATGACAAAAGTTCCGGTACCGCGCCCTTCAAGGCCGGTCTGGAACTCATTGACGGCTATCTGTGGAAAGCCCCCGGTTTTGATGCCGATGAATCCGTAGTCCTTGAAAATGGCAACAAGTTCCTTGTAAACTGGAATGAGGGCCAGAAGACGGGCTTCTTCCTTGACCAGAGAGAGAACCGTGCCCGTGTCGGCGCACTTGCACGCGGCCGCAATGTGCTTAACCTTTTCTGCTACACCGGCGGCTTCTCCATTTATGCCCTTGCCGGTGGCGCAAAGCACGTGGATTCAGTTGACAGCAGCGCCCGCGCCATGGCCATGGTGGACCGTAACGTGGAACTCAACGGCTTCACTCCGGAGCAGCACACTTCATATTGTGCCGATGCAATAGACTTTGTAAAGAACGTACCTGATGGCGCATATGACCTCATGATAGTGGATCCACCGGCATTCGCAAAGCACAGGGGAGCACTCAAAAACGCCCTCAGGGCATACCAGAGGCTCAATGCCGCCGCAATTTCCAAGGTGGCTCCGGGCGGCTTCGTATTCACCTTCAGCTGCTCGCAGGTGGTGGACAAAGAGGCCTTTGCCCTGGCCGTTTTCTCCGCTGCCGCGGAAACAGGCCGCAGCGTCCGCATCCTTGACCGCCTGAACCAGCCCGGGGATCACTCCGTGAACATCTATCATCCGGAAGGCGAATACCTCAAGGGCCTTCTCCTGTATGTAGAATAAAAGGGACCGTAGAAAGATCCCGGCCCCTTTGGAAGCGCAACTGTTACGGTGACCGATCATGTCCACGACATACAGATATTGCGGCGCAAATGTATGGCCGATATACCTGACTGACAAGAAATGGCGTGAACGGATTGTCTCTCGGCAGTTGATTCATTATCAGGAACTTATGATGCCGTGGTGGATAAGTTTAAAACAAAAAATGCCCCTGGGATATTTCCACGGGCATTTTTGTGTGGGATAAAATATCGGCTTTACAGAAATTCCGACAGCCTTCTGTAAGTGGATTTTGACACCGTGGAAGTCTGGATTGCGCCGGATGGAAGCAGGTCTTCATGGATGTCAATGGTTTCTATTGTGAGGGTACTGGCCGATATCGAGAAATGACCGTATTCCATCTCCCTGCCACTCTGTACCATAAACAGGACATCGTTTCTGACAATGTAAACATTTTTGATGGAAAGCTTCCAAGATGCGCTGAAATTGTCCCAGATATACTCAGAGAATTCATACTGGTTGCCGGAAATGTTTCGGATGGCCAGTTGGGTGTCCATCTGAGTTTTGGGATTGAACGGGTCCAAGGGAGTGACAATATCCTCTTCTACTACGCCATTTACGCTGGTAACCATCTCATAGCGGATGAGCCCCCAGTTGCCCTCAAGAAGCACCTGGTCAAAGAAATCTTTCCCACAGGATGATGTAATACAAAGGCCGATAACGGCTGCAAGAAGGTAAATTATTCTTTTCATATTGCAAAGATAGTGATTTCTTGATTATATTTGCATCACTTATGGCAGAGGAATCACAATCATATATGTTTCCCACGTCCGTAAAGGAAGTGGAAGCCCTTGGATGGGATTACATTGACATTATCCTTTTTTCCGGAGACGCATTCATAGACCACCCCTCCTTTGGGACGGCCGTGATTGCAAGGTGGCTCCAGAAATGGGGGTACCGCGTTGCAGTTGTGCCTCAGCCCAACTGGAGGGACGACCTCCGTGATTTCCGTAAGTTGGGTCGCCCCAGGCTGTACTTCGGCCTCAATTCCGGCGCAATGGACTCAATGGTAAACCATTACACGGCCTCCAAGCGCCTTCGCCACGACGACGCCTACACCCCTGACGGCAAGGCCGGCGCCCGCCCGGATTACGCAGTAACTGTGTACACCAAAATCCTCAAGGAACTGTATCCTGACATTCCCGTGGTCATTGGCGGCATAGAGGCATCCCTTAGGCGCCTCACTCACTACGACTACTGGAAAGACTGCCTAATGCCTTCCGTCCTTGTGACTTCCGGAGCCGATTACCTCTGCTACGGCATGGGGGAGCGCCCTATGCTGGAGCTCACAAAAGGCATAGAAAAGGGCTGGCCCCGCCATAAGATGCGGCAGATTCCGCAGATTGCATTTTATATAGATAAACCTTATAAAGAGGATAATAAAGAAAATATTCTTGTACTACATAGTTTTGAGGAGTGCCAGAAGGACAAGAGGGCTTTTGCGGAGAATTTCCATTGGATTGAGACGCATGCCAATATGATGCATCCGGATACCATCCTGGAGCCGGTAGGGGACGGGTACGTACAGATCAATCCGCCGTATCCGCCGGCATCGCAGGAGGAGATGGACAGTTTCTGGGACCTGCCGTTCACAAAGCTGCCTCATCCGCGGTACAAGGGCAAGAGAATCCCGGCGTACGATATGATAAAATTCTCCGTAAACACCCACAGAGGCTGTTTTGGAGGCTGTAACTTCTGCACAATTGCTGCCCATCAGGGAAAGTTCATCCAAAGCCGCAGCGAGGCTTCCATCCTTAAGGAAGTGAAGGAACTGAATAATCTTCCGGATTTTGCGGGTAATATATCGGACGTAGGGGCTCCTACGGCCAATATGTATGGCATGCATGGCAAAAACCTGGATATCTGCGACAAATGCAAGCGCCGCAGCTGCCTTTTCCCTGCAAGGTGCCCCAATCTTGACTGTGACCACACCCGCCTGATGGAACTCTATAAGAAGATAGACTCCACCAAGGGCATCAGGCACAGCTATATCGGCAGCGGAATCCGCTACGACCTCTTCCTTACAGAGGACGGTTTTGTGGATAACAGCTCAAAACCCTATCTCAAGACCCTTGTCCTAGACCATACTTCAGGCAGGTTAAATATCATCACACCCGGGGTGCACTCTAAAGGACATGGAGTGCCTTGCCAACCATCCCGCACTTAAGGGTATCTGGATGGACCAGGTGCAGGATTTTACCCCGACGCCCATGACCACATCGTCCGTAATGTTCTACAGCGGAATAGACCCCAGGGACATGAAACCGGTGTTTGTGGAGCGTGACCCGGAGCGCAAAATGAGGCAAAAATCATATTTCTTTAAAAATTCTTCAAAAAAAAGCGAAAAGCCCTTGCAAGGTTCAAAACAAAAGCCTAATATTGCAGGCGGAAAACCCAAACCTAAGAAGAAGTAATTATGGCAGACATTAAGAAGAGACACGTAGTAAGCTTTGAGAAGATGAATGCATTGCATCCGGATCTGGCTGCCGCTTTTCAAGAGAAATATCCCAAGGGCTTCAGTGATTACCTGAATGACCTTGTCAAATACCCCAAGCCGGACGGCACCAGTTTCTATGCCGTCACGGTAGAAACCTCAGATGCTATATACCTTGTAAAGATCAACGTCAAGACGGATGACCTTGAGGATGTAGCCCGCTGGCTTGAAGGAGAGGAAGATGCAGAGACTGAGGCAGTGGCCGGCGGCGCCCCGGATTCACCTGAGGATTCCGGAGAAACCCTTCCAGATGACAACATCGCCCAGTATTCTTCCGGCGCAGATGATGAATAAGTTTATATGGGCCCCTCTGAGGGCCCTTTTGCGTAAGGTGCCTGAGAGTACGGCGCTGCTTGGCTTGTCGGTGGTGACAGGCCTTCTTTGCGGTTTGGCCGCAGTGGCGCTCAAGGTCTCCATCCACGCAATCCAGGGCTGGCTCTCCTCCGGGATAATGCCGGGTAGCCGCCTTCCTTATCTGGTGCTTCCGGGCGTGGGCATGCTCCTCAGCCTTCTTATTGTGAAGTATCTGGTGAGGGATAATATCGGCCATGGGGTGACAAAGGTTCTGCAGGCCGTTTCAAAGAATGAATCCAAGATAAAGCGCCACAACATCTGGTCGTCCCTTGTAACCAGCGCCCTTACCATCGGGTTTGGCGGTTCTGTTGGTGCCGAGGCTCCCATTGTGTATACCGGCGCTGCCATAGGCTCAAATCTGGGCCGATACACCGGAATGTCTTACCGCGGCATGACCCTTCTCCTTGGTTGCGGCGCCGCCGGAGCCGTTGCGGGCATCTTCAACGCTCCGCTTGCCGGCGTGTTGTTCACCCTGGAGATCCTTCTTTTCAACCTTTCCATGTCAGGCATCCTGCCGCTGCTGCTGAGCTCAATATCGGCCACGCTGGTAAGCTATCTGTGCCTTGGAAGGGTGAGCCCGTTTGCTGCAACAATTGTTGACTTCCGGATGGGGAATGTGCCGTTCTACCTGCTTCTGGGTATGCTCTGCGGCCTTTTCTCACTTTATTTCATACACACAACCATTGGAATGGAAGACCGCCTGTCACGCTTTAAGAACCCTTACCTCAAGTGGCTGGTGAGTTCCGTGGCGCTTGGTCTTCTCATATTTCTATTCCCTCCGCTTCACGGAGAAGGCTACAACTTCCTGGGACCGCTCCTTAACGGACTGGATCCTGAGATTGGGGATGGTACGCCAATGGGCGTTCTTATGAGATTTGGCTGGGGAGTGCCGCTGTTTTTCCTTCTGGTAGCGTTCCTCAAGGTGTTCTCTATGACTTT
>OMQK01000203.1 GCA_900313205.1 uncultured Bacteroidales bacterium
CTCAATACCGTCATCCGTGACGTGAGGGCGGCTTATGAGGACTACGACGTAAAATCGGCCGGCCGTATCCTTGAGGCATTTGTCTGCGACGATGTCTCCAACTGGTATGTGCGCCTTAACCGCCAGCGTTACTGGGCAGGGGAAATGACCCCAGACAAGAAAGCAGCCTATGAGACTCTTTACAAGGTGCTTGTAGACGTTGCCGTGCTTGCCGCGCCCATCGCTCCGTTCTTCATGGACCAGCTCTACTGTGACCTTGTTCCAGGTGCAGAGAGTGTGCATTTTACGCTTATGCCTGAGGCTTCGGAGAAGGCCGTTGACAAGGACCTTGAAGAGCGTATGGCTCTTGCCCAGCAGGCAACGTCCCTTATCCTCGGTATCCGTAAGAAAGTGAATATTCCTGTGCGTCAGCCGCTCCAGAAGGTGATGATTCCCGTTATCTCAGACAAGGTGCGCCGTCAGCTTGAAGAGGTGAAGGGCATCATCCTCACTGAGGTCAACGTGAAGGAGATGGAGTTCATCGAGGACGCTTCCGGCATCATGACCCTTCGTATCAAGCCCAACTTCAAGGTGCTGGGCAAAACCTATGGTGCCCGTATGAAGGAGATTGCCGCAGCGTTCGGCACGCTGGACCAGCCTGTAATATCGGCCATCCAGAAGGCAGAGACAGCAGGGGAGACATATACCCTTGCACTTTCCGGCGGTGATGTTGTCCTTAATCCCGGAGATTACGCCATTTCATCGGAGGATGTTGAGGGCTGGCAGGTCGCATCTGAGGGCTCCCTTACCGTTGCCCTTGACATTGAAGTCACTCCTGAGCTCAGGCTCGAGGGCCTTTCCCGTGAGCTTGTGAACCGCATCCAGAACCTCCGCAAGGCTTCCGGCTTTGAGGTTACGGACCGCATCCACACCGTAGTTTATTCAGACGATCCTTCACTTGCAGAAGCCCTGCAGGTGTACTCAGATTATATTAAATCACAGACACTGTCCCTTTCCATCGGCCTTGAAAAAACTGCTTCCGCGCCCGCAGATGCAGCAGAGGTTGAATGGACCGAGGGCACAATAAAGCTAACCGTAAAAAGATAAGAATATGGAAGAGAACACAAAGACTCGCTATTCCGACGAAGAGCTTGAGGAATTCCGCACCATCATCAACGAGATGCTGGAAAAAGCCCGCGCAGAGTACGCTACCTTAAGGGAAATCGTCACTCACGCCGGCGGTAACGACATCCTTGACACCGCTCCCACATTCAAGACAGTGGAAGACGACGGCGCATTCCAGCTTTCAAAGGAAGAGGCCGGCGCACTTGCACAGCGTCAGTACAAGTTCATCCAGAACCTTGAGGCTGCCCTTGTACGCATTGAGAACAAGACCTACGGCATCTGCCGCGTAACTGGTAAGCTCATCCCCAAGGAGCGCCTGCGTCTGGTTTCTCACGCTACAACAACAGTAGAAGGCAAGGCAATACTTGAAAAGACCGGCAGGAAATAATGAGGAATAAAGGAACATTCCTCGTCTTTCTTGGCGTCTTGCTTGTGGTCATAGACCAGGTCATCAAAGTCCTGGTCAAGACCAACATGACCCTTGGGGAAAGCATTCCGGTGCTGGGCAACTGGTTCCAGCTGGTGTTTGTGGAGAACAAGGGCATGGCCTTCGGCATGGCGTTCGGCGGCGTAATAGGGAAGTACATCCTTACCATTTTCCGAATTGTGCTGTTTGGGGCGCTCTGCTGGTGGATTTCAAAGCTTCTGAAGCGCACTCCGAAGGTGCCCATGGGAGTCCTTGTAGGGCTCACGCTCATTACGGCCGGTGCGTTTGGCAACATTGTGGATTGCCTTTGCTACGGCCTCATTTTCAGTGAGTCCACGTACACCACAGTAGCTACTCTCGGTTCATACGCTCCTTTTATGCAGGGCAAGGTTGTGGATATGTTCTATTTCCCGCTCTGGACATGGCCAGACTGGGTTCCCGGCCTTGGCGGGCACATCTTCTTCGAGCCCGTTTTCAACTTCGCCGACAGCTGCGTAACCTGCGGAGCAATTTATTTGATACTATTTCACTGGAAGTTTTTTGCAAAGGAATAAATTTTTCCTATCTTTGCACTCCCGTTTGGAGGAATGGCCGAGTGGTCGATGGCGGCAGTCTTGAAAACTGTTGTACAGCAATGTACCGGGGGTTCGAATCCCTCTTCCTCCGCAAAGTGGCAATAAAAAACCGCGTCAAGCTTGCTTGAACGCGGTTTTTTGTTGGCGCTTTGCATCGCCCGCCGCAGGCGGGAGGGATGTGGCAAGCGTAGCGCAGCCAAATCCCGGAGGAAGAGGGATTGTGCGGTGGGATACCGTTGGATGTCGCCGCAGGCGGGAGGGATGTGGCAAGCGTAGCGCAGCCAAATCCCGGAGGAAGAGGGATGTTGAGCACGTTTTAATGCCGAAAACGTGCTCATCATAGCAGTTTTGCCATAGATGAGCACAATATTATGCCCTTTCCGTGCTCATCTTTGCTCTATGGCCGTAGATGATCATTGTAATGCCGATGTGGTGGGGCTTAAATGGCTGAAACACAGCGGGTTACGAAGGTCTCTACCAGAACCGGTTATGGTAGAAGATTGTGTAAGCGCCTGTGAATCAGCAAACTAACCTCCACCGCACGGGGAGAACTGAGGGTATCTAGTTTTTTGAGAAGTATGACATCAGGGCCTTCTGGTAGTCCTGGAGGGCCGATGTCCCTTTGGGGGTTATGCGGCAGACGGTGTGGGAGCCGCGGCCGGCACCGCTAGTGGAAATCTTGATGTAGCCGGCGTCCTGGAGGTTGGTGAGCTGGACTGAAAGATTGCCGGACGTGGCGCCCGTGAGCCCTTTCAGGTACACGAAGTCTGCGTCGTCCAGCGAGTCCAGGGCTGCCATGATCTTGAGCCGTAACTCGTTGTGGAGTAGGGGGTCAAGATCTTTAAATACCATTCTTTAAGCTGTTTTTATAGAGAAGCCCGGGTATTACCAGTGATACAACGGCAACAACTGAAAGCGAGAGCATCTGCCATGCCCAAAGGTCTCCCTGGAGTATAAAAGAAGCAATGCCGATTGCCGCACCGGCCAGCCCGCCGATAACCTTTGGGCGGAAACGGTTGACTTCTCCGGTGACAAATGCACCTATTCCTACAAGAAGGCTGATAAGCGGCACGGCAAATAGCTCGAACATATCAGCCAGCCCAAATGCGAATCCGCCTATGGCGCAGGCCGCTCCTACAAAGATCCAATAATCCAGGATGATCTTGGCCTCGTGGGTTCTGTGATGGGTTCGGTTGTGGTCACGGCGAAGGAGAATAATCATCCATGGCCACCCGATAACTGCAGCGCCTGTCCAAATCCACATGCACCATGGCTGGCGAAGGACCATCCACAGGACAAACTGAATCAGGAAAAACGAGGCTGTAAGGATTCCCCACAGCAGAAAGATGTTTTCTCCTGTGGGGACCTTGTCCATTTCTACTTTGCCCCTGGTACGGGCAATGACTTCCAGTGCGTCAAATTTTTCTTCCATACAAA
>OMQK01000202.1 GCA_900313205.1 uncultured Bacteroidales bacterium
AAGGAATTATCGGCCTATTCCCCCCGTGACAGGAAGGCCCTGAGGAGCATTTTCCGTGATGTCAGGATGTTCCGCTACTTCCAGTCGCCAGTGGAAGGAGAGACCTCTATCCTTGACTATATCCGCATGTTCCCAGCCATACTCATCACCCCGCGCCTTTGGATGCAGTCCATTTCCTTCTACCTTTCACGCATCAAGGATGATGACGTCCGCACCCTCCTTGAGGCCGTTGTGGCGCCGGTGAACAACGCCATGACGTTTGCATATACCCTCAGCGGCTTTTTCACCGGCGACAGCGGCTACCCCAGCGGAGGCTCCCTCAGGATGGCCCTCAATATGGCCGATACTTTTGTAAAGGCGGGGGGCGAGATACGCTACAACACGGCCGTAGAGAAGGTTGTGGACGGAGGCGTCTATGTGAACGGAGAGTTAATGAAGGCCGATGCCGTGATTGTTACCGTGGATGCCCGTACAGCCATTGACAAACTCTTTGAAAAGCCACTCCAGGACGGCTGGGCACGCAGGATGAGGAAACTTCTTGTAACCAGCCAGACCGTGTTTGTGGGCGTTGGCGTAGAGGCCGACCTTAATAATTATCCCAAGTCCATGGTATTCAAGGTCCCGTTCAAGGACGGCGGAGTGGACCTCCCCTTCTTTGTGGTGAGCAATTACGCCCGTGACCATTATTCTCCGGAGGGGTGCACCACCCTTACTGGCCTATTCCCCGGCTACTCATACGATTGGTGGAAGGCCGCAAAGGAAGACGGCACCTATGAGGCCCAAAAGGAAGCCGTGGCCAGGAGGTTTATCGGCATTCTTGAAGAGCAGATCCCTGAGACTAAAGGCAAGATTGCCGTTGTAGATGTGGCTACGCCCCTCACATATCAGCGCTACTGCGACACCTATGAGGGAAGTTACATGAGCGACTGGATGCCTTTCACCCTCACCACAAACGCCCCCAACCGCTACCGCCGCGGCCTGTACTTTGCCGGCCAGCGCACGGCGTATTCCGGAGGCCTTCCCCCGGCAGTGATAAGCGGCCGGCTTGCGGTACGCCTCCTCTGCAAGGACTTCGGACATAGTTTCACCAAAGAATAATAAATCATTATCATATGGCACCTGACGTTATTAAAACCATTGACAGCATCAACGTGACGCTGAATGCCGGCGGGATGAACACAATCAACATCATCCTTGCCTTTGTGATGTACGGCGTTGCGCTGGGCATTAAACCAGGCATCTTCGTAGAAGTTTTCAAAAAGCCAAAGTCCGTGCTTCTTGGAATGCTGAGCCAGCTTGTGCTGCTGCCGGCATTCACCTGCGGCCTGGCAATCCTCATGACTGGATGGATCTCTCCCATGATGGCCATGGGGATGATCCTCGTGGCTGCCTGCCCGGGCGGAAACATCTCCAATTTCATGAGTTCCCTGGGAAAGGCCAATATTGAGCTTTCCGTGAGCCTCACGGCCATCTCTACGGCCCTGGCTGTGTTCATGACGCCCTTCAACTTCTGGTGCTGGGGCAGCATCTACATGCACTTCGCAGGAGTCCACGGTGACATCCCCACCCTTGTGATTCCCCTCTGGGACGTCTTCAAGACAATCTTCATCCTCCTTGGAATTCCGCTTATCCTGGGCATACTCACAAGCCAGTTCCTTCCCAAGGTTGCAGCCTTCCTCAAAAAGCCCCTGCAGTGGCTATCAATCGTGATTTTTGTGGCAATGGTGGTGCTGTCCTTCTCAAGCAACATAGATGCGTTCCTCCTCAGCGTGAAGTACATCTTCCTGGTGGTGCTCATCCATAACCTCCTGGCACTTACCCTTGGCTTCAGCGTAGCCACGGTTGCAAAACTTCCCTTCCGTGACCGCCGCACCCTTACCATTGAAACCGGCATTCAGAACAGTGGCCTGGGCCTTGCCCTTATGCTGGGAACAAGCCTCTTCGCAAACTTCCCCCCTCATGGAGGAATGCTTGTCATCACTGCCTGGTGGGGCATCTGGCACATCATCTCCGGTCTTACGGTAGCAACTATCTTCAACAGAACCAGGAAAGATGCGTGATTTTTGGGATAAAGACTGGCTGTACAGCACTCTCAGGCGCTACGTGGATTTCACCACGCGCCGCAGTTATCGCCGCCTCACCGTGGAGGGGAAGCTCCCTCCGGATAATGACGGAATAGCCACAATCTATGCTCCAAACCACACCAACACGCTAATGGACGCGCTGGTGGTGCTGCAGTTAAGGCGCGGCGGCACGCTCTTCGGCGCCAGGGCCGATGTCTTCCGTAAACCAGCCATAGCCCGCATCCTGCATTTCCTCAAGATGCTCCCGCTTGCGCGTCACAACCGTGACAGGGCTGAAGAAGTGGCCCATAACCGCATAGCCTTCGATGAGATTGACAGTGCCCTTGCCCACGGACTCCCCTTCTGCCTTTTCCCGGAAGGGCGCCACAGGCCCATGCACTCCCTTCTGCCCATGCGCCGCGGCATAGCCACAATGGCCTTCAGAAGCGCTTCGGAGCGCCCCACGCGGATTGTTCCTATCGGCATAGATTATTCCGACTGGTTCCGCTACAGGGGTGAAGCCGCCGTGCGCATTGGAGAGCCCTTTGACATAAATGAGTTTGCCGCCGGTATCCCTCAGGGCATCCCCGACAGCGAGCGTGACGCTCTCCTCCAGGAAGAGATGTACCGCCGCCTTTCCTCCCTCATCTTCTTCATTCCGGATGATGAGCATTATGAGGAGACCCTGGCCGATATCCGCGCTTCCCACCCCGCTCCCGCCAGGTGGCCCCGCATCCTCCTCGCAGCCGTCACCTTCCCCTTCTGGCTGGTTTTTGCGGTTTTATCGGCCCCGCTGTGGGTTCTTGCAGAGTTCCTCTGCCGCAGGATGGTGAAGGACCCTGCATTCCAGAACACCGCCCGCTTTGGCGTGAGGCTCATACTCTGGCCCATCTGGGCGCTGATCTGGCTTATTATCGGCCTATGCACCATGCCCTGGTGGGGCGCCCTCCTGCTTGTTGCAGCCTACCTCCCCTCCTACAGCCTCTTCTACGACTGGCTCAACCTGGCCAGCAGGCAATAAAAAAATCCTCCGAAATCGGAGGATTTTTTATTGCTTAAAGTACAAGGACTAGAGCTTAGGACCGGCCTTTACAAGGGCCTTGCCTGCGCGGTTGCTCTCATACTTGTGGAAGTTCTTGATGAAGCGGCCGGCAAGATCCTTTGCCTTCTCTTCCCATTCTGCTGCGTTCTTGTAGGTGTCACGGGGATCAAGGATACCGGTGTCTACGCCTTCAAGCTTGGTGGGAACGGTGAAGTTGAAGTAAGGGATGACCTTGGTGGGAGCCTTGTCGATGGCGCCGTTGAGGATGGCGTCGATGATACCGCGGGTGTCACGGATGGAGATACGCTTGCCGGTACCGTTCCAGCCGGTGTTCACAAGGTAGGCCTTGGCGCCGCTCTTCTTCATCTTCTTCACGAGTTCCTCGGCGTACTTGGTAGGATGCAGCTCCAGGAAAGCCTGGCCGAAGCAGGCGCTGAAGGTAGGAGTGGGTTTGCAGTGAAGCCGGAGAGGAAGTAGTACTTGGTCTGCTCAGGGGTGAGGATTGAGACGGGAGGGAGTACGCCGAATGCATCTGCGCTGAGGAAGATAACCTGCTTAGCTGCCGGTCCGTGGCTTTCAGGGCGCACGATCTTCTCAATGTGATAGATAGGATAGCTTACGCGGGTGTTTTCGGTGACGGATTTGTCGTTGAAGTCAATCTTACCTGCAGCGTCTACGGTTACGTTCTCAAGGAGAGCGTCACGGCGGATGGCGTTGTAGATATCGGGTTCAGACTCCTTGTCAAGCTTGATGACCTTTGCATAGCAGCCGCCCTCGAAGTTAAACACGCCCTTGTTGTCCCAGCCGTGTTCGTCGTCACCGATGAGGAGACGCTTGGGGTCTGTGGAAAGGGTGGTTTTACCTGTGCCGGAAAGGCCGAAGAAGATGGCGGTGTTCTCACCGTTCATATCCGTGTTCGCAGAGCAGTGCATGGCGGCGATGCCCTTCAGAGGGAGGTAGTAGTTCATCATTGAGAACATACCCTTTTTCATCTCACCGCCGTACCAGGTGTTGAGGATAACCTGCTCGCGCGAAGTCACGTTGAAGGCAACGCAAGTCTCTGAACGGAGGCCAAGCTCCTTGTAGTTATCAACCTTTGCCTTTGCAGCGCAGTAAACCACGAAATCCGGCTCCTGGTCAAACTCCTTCTGGTTCTTGGGACGGATGAACATGTTGGTCACAAAATGGGCCTGCCATGCAACCTCCATGATGAAGCGCACCTTCATGCGGGTATCGGCATGAGTACCGCAGAAACCGTCAACTACAAAGAGGCGCTTGCCGCTGAGCTGCTGCTGGGCAAGTTTCTTGACTGCCTTCCAGGTGCTGACGGACATCTTGTGGTTGTCGTTGGGATAACCTTCGGTGGTCCACCAGATTTCACCGGGCTTGCCTTCCTTGGTGGTGTTGTCGTAGACAATGTATTTGTCTTTAGGGGAACGGCCGGTGTAGACGCCTGTCATGACGTTGATAGCGCCAAGCTCAGTTACCTGACCCTTGTCAAAACCCTCAAGGCCGGGCTTTGTTTCTTCATTGTAAAGAACCTCGTACGTAGGGTTGTAAAGGATTTCCTTAACGCCCTTGATACCGTACTTTTTGAGATCGATGTTTGCCATAATGACTATATGATTAAAATTTAAATTCCAGTCTACAAATTTACCTATTTTCCCTTACTTTTCCAAACGGGATTTAATCCTTTTTCTAAGCCCCTGAGACAATGAAAGATTCTCAAGGGAATCTGCCATATCCAGCCATTTGGCGGCCATCTCATAGTCTTCAAGCAGGTAGAATGCCATTGCAATGTTGTATGACGCCGCAGCCCTCTTGATGGCGCTTCCGTCCTTCACGAACTGAGTCCATACGTCTATGGCCTTCCCAAACTTGTTCTCATAGGCAAGCTTAAGGGCCTTCTCCCAGCTGGAGGAGTTAAAGTCGTCAAAATAATACAGGCTGAAGGACTCAGTTTTCCATGTTGACAGGAAGCGGGTTGCTACGCGGCTACCCACTTTCTCGGCTTCATCGGAAAGGTCCGAAGCCCCGTCCTTGGGCGTGAGGAAGGCACTTCCCTTGAAGCGGTGCACCTTGTCCTCCCCCATGCTGTCATAGACGCTGAGGTTTGTCTTCAGAGGCAGGCGGGCTTTTTCGTCGGGCATGCCTATGGCCGATGACATGAGGAACACTACATCGGCCTCAGTATCCATAACAAGGGAGTGCATGAGGTCAAGGGATACGGAATCTGCGGCAGGAACGCGGTACATCTGGACCAGTTCCTCTCCGCCATAGTAATCCTGCTCCAGCACGCGGGCCATGGCCGATGCCGCGTTGCGGTCAAAGGTGGAATCAGGGGTTTCCATGGTCACGATTGCCATGGATTTACGGGCAAGGTCAAGCCCGGACTGTGATGGCTGGCGAACGTCAAGGACAAGCGTGTATACCTGCGGAGAGCAGGAAGACAACGCCAAAAGCGCCAGAAGCGGGAAAAGAAGCTTTTTCATATAATTTCCGCAATTAAATCGTACTCGTCGGCGGCGGTGATCCTCACACTGAAGAAAGTCCCCACAAGGGAGGCGGCATCCATGCCCTCCGGAGCCTTGACAAGGATTTCCCCGTCCACCTCCGGGCTCTCAAACTCAGAACGGCACACGAGTACACCGTCTGATAGGGAATCTGCCAGCACTTTTTCCTCCGTGCCGACTCTTGACTGATTATATGCAAGAGAAATGCCACGCTGGGCCTCCATGAGGGTATCAAGGCGTCTTTTCTTTGTGGAAGGGCGCACGGAATCCTTAAGATTCTCTGCGCCGTAAGTTCCCTCCTCCTCTGAGTACATGAAAGCGCCAAGCCTTGGGAAGCGGGCCTCCCTTACAAACTTGAGGAGTTCATTGAATTCACGGGATCCTTCTCCAGGGTGACCAACTATCATTGTGGTACGAAGAACTACTCCCGGTACGCGTTCCCTCATACGCTCTATGAGGGCCCTTGTCCAGGCGCCGTCAACGCCCCTGTGCATGGCCGATAAAACATTATCTGAGATATGCTGGAGAGGGATATCCATGTAGCGGCACACCTTTGGATTTGTAGCCATCTCATCCAGGACATCCTCCGGGAAATCCGCGGGATAGGAGTAATGGATGCGAAGCCACTCTATGCCGTCCACCTTGGAAAGTTCCCTAAGAAGCTGTGCCAGTGAGCGTTTTCCGTAAATATCCTTAATAGTCAGCTGTGTGTCGGCGATCATGCCGAGAGCTTCCTCTTTTGTGAGAATCCCTTTTGACATGCAAGCCACGGCCATCGAGCAGTGTTCCCAGAAGAAGCTGTTTTCCTGCGTCTGAGTGGTGACGACGAAGCTGTCGGCGGATTCGACCGCCTTGATGACCCCGTTGTAGATATTGGACTTGTTTGTCAGGCTGTCACGGGTTTTCTTGGAAATCTTTTTCAGGGACGGAGCCTGATAGCTGTTGCAGAGCTTCACGACGTTACTCTCATTCAGAAAAAATTCGACGAAATCAAGCACATCTTCCCTCTTGGTTTTGTCGTAATACGCCTTCTTGGTTATGTAGAATCCCTCTGTAAAGCCGACATACAGTCCGTTTTCATTTGAATTGCCCTTTTTGTCGGAATCCGATACCTTGC
>OMQK01000275.1 GCA_900313205.1 uncultured Bacteroidales bacterium
TTTGAAGGCGTGCGTTTCAGCTACGACTCCTCACGTGAGATCCTGCGTGGAATAGACCTTGAGATCCCCAGAGGCAAGATGATAGCCATTGTGGGAGAATCCGGAGCCGGAAAATCCACTCTGGTAGACCTAATCCCCCGTTTCTGGGATGTCACTGGCGGCAGGATTACCATTGACGGCAAGGACATAAAGGACCTGGCCGTGAAGGATCTCCGCGCACTCATGGGCAACGTGAACCAGGAGCCAATCCTTTTCAACGACACAATATTCAACAACATAGCGTTTGGCGTGGAAGGCGCCACAATGGAGCAGGTGGTTGCGGCGGCAAAGATTGCCAACGCCCATGACTTCATCATGGAGAAGCCGGAAGGTTATGAGACAAACATTGGAGACCGCGGATCCAAGCTTTCCGGCGGCCAGCGCCAGAGGCTTTCAATTGCCCGCGCCATCCTGAAGAACCCTCCCATCCTCATTCTGGATGAGGCCACAGCCTCTCTGGATACAGAAAGTGAGCGCCTTGTGCAGGACGCCCTGGACCGCCTTATGAGCACCCGTACAACCATAGCCATCGCCCACAGGCTTTCCACCATCAAGAATGCCGATGAAATCATTGTGATGCACGACGGCAGGATTGTGGAGCGCGGCCGCCACGATGAACTTATTGCCCTCAACGGATATTACAGGAAACTTAACGACATGCAAGCCCTATGAAAACCATTAAAGTACCCCTTGTGAACTTTGACACCCTGGACCTTGACAGCGTAATGGAGCTTCAGGCCGCACGTTTTGACGTGAATACGGTCAACTGGCCTTCAGAATATCCCTATGCTCCTGTGTGCGCAGGGAGAATTGCCCGCACAGAAGGCTCCCTGGTGGTGGATTTCCGCGTAAGCGGCCTTGATCTCAGGGCAGAGAATAAGGAGGACAACGGTTCCCAGTGGGAAGACAGCTGCGTGGAGTTCTTTGTTCAGGATCCTGACGGCTCCGTATATTACAACTTTGAGATCAATGCCCTTGGAAAGGTCCTTGCCTGCGCAGGTCCTGACCGCAATCACCGCACAGCACGTCCGGAAGAAGAGATGAAGGCCATCGCCCGTTTTGCTTCTGTGAGTAAGGTGGATGCAGAAAAGGAAGGCCTCCAGAACTGGCGCGTCTGCATCATCATACCGTTTGAGTTAATCGGCATTGACCCTGAGAATCTTCCTAAAAAGATCCGCGCCAACTTCTACAAGTGCGGAGACAAAACCGCCCATCCTCATTATGTAAGCTGGGCTCCCATAGATACTCCCCAGCCGGACTTCCATAGGCCGGAATTCTTTGGGGAACTGCGTTTTTAATGAGTCGCGGCAATAAGATAGCGTTTCAGATACTTTTCTGGCTGTATGTAGCAGGGGTTCTTTTCCTCTGCTTCGGCCGTTTTGACAATACTCCGTCCATTCCCACATCTTTCCTTGGCATCCCCACGGACAAGATTGCGCACTTCACAATGTTCTTCCCGTTCCCCATCCTGGCCTTCTTTGCATTTGACCGGTTCACGGAAACGGTAAAGAGCACACTGCTTTTCGTGGGCATCACATTCATTGTGGGTTTGCTGCTGGCCTTTGCCACTGAATGGGGCCAGGCCCACCTCACCAAATACCGCAGCGGAGATCCTCTTGACCTTACGGCCGATACAATAGCCCTGCTACTAAGCTCTGTGGTTGTAGCCGTGGTGGATATTGCCAAACAACGGCGCCGCTAGCTTACATCCTTTCCGGAAGTTCAATTCCCAGCAGGCCCATGGCGCTGCGGAGCGTGCGGGCCATGACGGCAATCAGTTCCAGGCGGTACTTGAGGACAGCCTCATTCTCTTCCTTGAGGATGGGGGTGTCGTGGTAGTACTGGTTGAACTCCTTGGCAAGATCATAGGCGTAGTTGGCAATGACGGCGGGACTAAGCGCAGCGCCGGCCTCTGCCACCTTTCCGGGATAAAGGTCAAGGAGCTTGACAAGACGCACCTCCTTGGCCGATGGCTGGGCATCCGCGGCAATATCTGAAGGGCCGAAAGCAACGGTTGCCTTACGGAGAATACTGCAGATACGGGCGTGGGTATACTGGATGAAGGGACCGGTGTTGCCGTTGAAGTCTATGCTTTCCTTGGGGTTGAAGAGCATGGTCTTCTTGGGATCCACCTTGATTATGAAGAACTTGAGGGCGCCAAGGCCAATCATATGATAGAGCCTGTCCTTTTCCTCGGGTGAGATATCGGCCAGTTTGCCGCTTTCCTCTGAGGTTTTCTTTGCCTCAAGGTACATGCTTTCAATGAGGTCATCTGCGTCCACAACCGTTCCCTCGCGGGATTTCATCTTGCCTTCCGGGAGCTCTACCATGCCGTAACTCAGATGATAGATTTGGTCGGCCCAGTCAAAGCCCAATTTCTTCAGGATGAGCTTAAGCACCTGGAAGTGGTAGTCCTGCTCATTACCCACCACGTAAACGTGGGAATCCAGCTTGAAATTCTGGAAGCGGCGCTCTGCGGTGCCAAGGTCCTGGGTGATGTAAACGGAAGTGCCGTCTCCGCGGAGAACCAGCTTGCG
>OMQK01000200.1 GCA_900313205.1 uncultured Bacteroidales bacterium
ATATAAAAAATTAGTTTTTACAAAAATTAAAAATGCAAAAAAGCTTAATACAGCAAGAACATGTGAATCTTGTGGAGCAAATTTAGATATAAATTATGATGGAAGATGTCCTTATTGTGGAATCGTATCAACTTTTGAAGATGCAGAAACCGAAGAAGTAATCACGGAACTTGTAGAACCCGGCCAGGAGTACATCCTCTGCCAGGGCGGCAAGGGCGGCTGGGGCAACGACCACTTCAAGAGCGCCACAAACCAGACCCCCCGCTACGCCCAGCCCGGTGAGGACGGGCAGGAAGGCTGGTTCATCCTGGAGCTGAAAGTCCTTGCCGACGTAGGCCTTGTGGGCTTTCCCAACGCCGGTAAGTCAACGCTTCTTTCCGTCATAACATCGGCCAAACCAAAAATTGCAAACTACGCGTTCACAACCCTGGAGCCCAATCTGGGCATTGTGCGCTACTACGACGACCGCTCCTTCGTGATGGCCGATATCCCCGGCATCATCGAGGGCGCCCACGAGGGAAAAGGCATCGGGATGCGCTTCCTAAGGCACATAGAGCGCAATTCCGTACTGCTGTTTATGGTGGCTGCAGACGAGCCTGACGTAATGAAGGGCTATAAGATCCTTCTCAACGAGCTGGAGGAGTATAACCCGGAACTTCTTGTGAAAGACCGCGTCCTTGCCATCACCAAGATGGACCTTATCGATGACAGGCAGAAGGCTAAGATTGAGAAGAAAATCCCTTCAGACCTTCACCACGTATTCATCTCTTCCGTTGCCCACCTTGGCCTTGAAGAGCTTAAGGAAGAACTCTGGAAAGCGCTCACCAAATGATTGATATCGTTCAGATAGACCAGGCTGCCACCCTGTGGATAAACAAACTTGACACTCCAGCCCTGTTCCCTCTGTGGATGGGGCTCTCGGATGCCAGGATCTGGTTCCCGGCATATGCCATGATAATGGGGTTCATCATCTGGAAGCTGGGGTGGAAAAAGGGTCTTCTGGTAAGCCTGTCCCTTATTCTTTGCGTTGTACTTACAGACCAGCTTTCCGGGCTTGTCAAAGACAGCGTTGCAAGACTCAGACCCTGTTTCAATACGTGGATGGTGGAGAACGGAGTACTTATTCCTTACGGCCAGGCCGGTGGCCTCTACGGCTTCTTTTCAAGCCATGCCGCCAATGTATTTGGCTTTGCCGCAGCCAGTTCCCTTGGATTAAAACTAAATGGGAAAGCCGTTCCTCAGTACGCATGGGGCATTTTCATCTGGGCAGCCCTTGTGAGCCTCAGCCGCATAATGATGGCCGCCCACTTCCTTGGAGATGTCCTTGTGGGAGTGGTGTTTGGCCTGAGTATAGGTGTAATCCTGGCTTACCTTGTGCGCCTGATTGTGGTTAAAGCGCGTCTATAACCTTTTCCATACGGGTTCCGCGTGAGCCCTTCACAAGGACCGTGCAGCCGCTCAGGGGGTTGGCGCGGAGCCAATCGGCCAATGCGTCCGATGTATCGAACACCGGGATGCCCGTGCCTTCAGCCGCTTTCTTGAATTCAGAACCCACCAGGATGGCCTCCTGGCCCTTTAGTCTGTCAACTATCTTCTTATGCTCTTTCTCGGAATCGGCCCCCAGTTCACGCATGTCCCCAAGAAGGGCCACCTTACGGCCCTCGCAGAGAGAAAGGTTGTCAAGCGCTACCGCCATTGAAGAAGGATTGGCGTTGTAGGCATCCACGATGAGGGTATTGCGTTCCGTCCTCACAAGCTGGGAACGGTTGTTTGACGGGACGTAGCCCTCAACTGCCTTGAATGCGTCTGCCTCATGCACACCGAAGAACCAGCCAATCTTGAGGGCTGCCAGTACGTTTGTGGCGTTGTAGGCACCCACAAGATGGGTTTCAAGGGTACGGCCATCCTCCCATTTCATCCTAAGGAAAGGATCCCTGGCCGATGAAGGCAGAACCTCCACTCCGTCCAGGCCATATGCGATGCATGTCATCTCCCTGTCCCAGAGCATACCCTGGAGGACGGGATCATCGGCATTTGCGAAAACAATGCCGTCAGTCTCCTTGAGATAATCGTAGAGGAGGCCTTTTGCGTGCATCACGCCCTCATAGCTCCCAAAGCCTTCCAGATGGGCCTTCCCAACATTTGGGATGAGGCCGTGACTGGGCTGGGACACCGCCAGAAGCGGCTTGAGGTCATCGGGATGGCTAGCGCCCATCTCAATTACAGCAATCTCCGCGTCCGGGCCGATTTTAAGCACGGACAGCGGCACTCCAATCTCATTGTTGAGGTTCCCTACGGTGGCAACAACCTTGTACTTTGCCGCCAGGACCGTGCTTATAAGTTCCTTGGTGGTGGTTTTCCCGTTGGTGCCCGTAAGGCCTATCACAGGGATGTCCAGCTGGCTACGATGATATGCCGCCAGGGCCTTCAGGGTCTCAAGGGTATCCTTGACCTTGATGAGGCGGGGATCTTCCTCCTTCACGGAATCATTTACAACGGCATAGCACGCACCGGCCTCAAGGGCCTGGAGTGCAAATGCGTTACCGTCAAAGTTTTCCCCTTTGAGGGCGAAGAAAAGCTGGTTTTCCTTTATTGTGCGGGTGTCAGTGTTGACGCCGGCGCTCTCAAGGAATATCTGGTATAGGTTTTCTATGTTCATATTATATGAGATTCTTCGACTTCGCTCAGAATGACAAGGGCTATCGGCCCGTGGACCCGAATCCGCCGGCGCCGCGCTCTGTAGGGTCAAGGGACTCCACTTCCTCCCATTCCGCCGTCTCATGACGGGCAATTACCATCTGGGCTATCCTTTCCCCGGGGACAATCTCAAAGGGCTCGTTGGAAAGGTTCACGAGGATAACCTTTATCTCTCCCCTGTAATCGGCATCAATTGTGCCCGGGGTATTCAGGACGGTGATTCCGTGCTTTGCCGCAAGGCCGCTGCGGGGCCTTACCTGGGCCTCATAACCAGCCGGAAGGGCAATGTAAAGTCCTGTTGGGACAAGTGCCCTTTCAAGGGGGCCTATTGTAACGGAGGATTCAAGATTTGCCCTCAGGTCCACCCCGGCGCTCTGCGGCGTAGCATATGACGGGCAGGGATGGCTGGATTTATTTACAATCCTGACTTTCATTTATTTAGGAGCTTTTATATACAGTACTATTGCAATTACCGCGTATATGTAGTTTGGCAGCCATATGGCTATTGACGGCGGAAGTGTATCCGTTGCCACGAACATCTCGCTGAACTGCTGGAAAAGGATGTAGGAGAAGCCGAGGGCTGTACCTGCCGCCAGGTTCAGGCCCATGCCTCCGCGCCTTTTCTTGGTACAGAGGGAAACCGCAATGATGGTGAGGATTATGGAAGAGAGCGGCATGGCCATACGGTTGTTCTTCTCAATAAGGGCGGCCGATACAGATGCGTCACCCCTCATGGTCTGAGTCTTGATAAGCCTCTCAAGTTCTGCCTCATTGAGACGCGTGATGGTGTACTTGTGAAGGAAGAAATCCTCCCTGGTAAGGCTGAGGACGGTGTCCAGCTGACGGCCGGAGCGGACGTGGTCTCCAAGGCCTTCGTCGTA
>OMQK01000091.1:0-6879 GCA_900313205.1 uncultured Bacteroidales bacterium
ATAAGCTCCTCATGAGTATGGCTTCCCGCCCTCATACAGTATCGGGCAGGCTTTTCACAAAGGAGGCACCGCCTTTCAGCAAGGCCGATATCGGCCCTCCCGATGGGCCCTTCCGGGCCAATCACGTCAAGGTCCATCAATCGGCCAAGAGGATGGGTGTCCTCCAGTTCTGCCGCGGCTCTTTTAACTTCCAGCGGCTGCCCGTCAACTATGAAAAAGCCCTCAAAACCAGTCTCAAGGTCATTTGTTTCCCTGAAAACCGGGTTGAAACGCTTCTCTATAGACTCTACCCCCGCGCGGGCAATCTTGAGGGATAAGGCATTTCTCTTTTCAGGCCCTGGAAGCTGCACCGTAAGGCATAAAAGTGCCCGTCCGGGGAACTGAGAAAGCAGTTCTCCCTGACGACGGGCCCTTCTGTCACGGCTATCCAGGAGTTCCTGAAGTGTTATCACTACTTGATGTTATAGATCTTGTCCAGCACGGAGCCGTCACGGTTCATGACTACGCCAACAACCTTGTCCCCGAAAGGAAGAGGATCAGGCGTGCCGATAATTGAGGACGCCTTTGCGGCAAGGTCTTTAATGTCTACTACCTTAAGGCCTGCTTCCTTAAGCTTTTCCGCTATCTCCGGGCGGGCGGGATTCACGGCTATGCCGTACTCCGTTACCACTACGTCCACGCTCTTTCCGGGAGTGATGAGGGTGGTAACCTTTGGCACCACGCAAGGGATACGGCCGCGGAGAAGCGGGCATACGATGATGCTGAGGGCGCTGTCGGCGGCGGTATCCTGATGGCCGCCAATGGCGCCGCGGATAATGCCGTCACTGCCCACAAGCACGTTCACGTTGAACTGGGTGTCCACCTCCAGGGCGCTCAGGATCACAATGTCCAGGGCGTGGGTGGCGCTTCCAAGATGTTCTCCGGAGGCATATTCCACGGCCGATACTTCCTGGTGCAGAGGGTCATTGTGGATGGACTCTGCCGCAACCTTGTCAAAGGACTGGACGTCTATGAGCTTGCCGATAAGGCCTTCTTCATGGAGCTTCACCATATGGGCGGTGATGCCGCCAAGGGCGAAGCTGGCCTTGATTCCGCGTGCAATCATTTCCTCACGGATATACTTAACGGCGGCAAGGGAAGCACCGCCGGTACCGGTCTGGATGCTGAAGCCGTCCTTGAAGTAACCGGAGTTAATTATCACTTTAGCAGCCTGTTTAGCAAGGAGGATATCACGGGGATTCTTGGAATCCCGGATGGCTCCGGAAGAAATCTTGGAGCTGTCTCCAACGCTTTCCACAACCACCACGGACTCTACGTCTGCGGCAGAAATGGACTGAGGCATATTGGGATATTCCACAAGGTCATCGGTGAGCACAACCACGTGCTTTGCGTAGCGTGCGTCCGGAAGGGCATAGCCCAGGGAGCCGCACACGCTCTTTTCACCGTGACCGGTTGCGTTGCCAAGTTCATCGGCCGATGATGCGCCAAGGAAGGCTACATCTATCTTCAACTCCCCTTTTGCGATTGCACTGCCGCGCCCGCCGTGAGAGCGGAACACCACAGGCTCCGGAAGGAGGCCGTGGGAGATTGCATCGGCCAGTTCTCCGCGAAGTCCGGAAGTGGAGATTCCGGTGATAACACCGTTTTTAATATGCTCAATAAGAGGCTTATGGACATCTGAGAGGCTGGATGCTGCCAGTTTGAGGTCCTTGAACCCCATCTGGGCAAGCTTATCCACAACCATGTTCACAACCTTGTCTCCGCCACGGAAATGGTGGTGGAAGGAGATTGTCTGACCATCCTTGAGGCCGCTCCTGCGGATGGCCTCTTCAAGGGATACTACCTTTGAGTTTCTCATAGCGCTTCCTCCTCAGAAATAACACCGGCAGCGATGGCCAGGGCAATTGTACGCTCTGCCCTCAGGACCACCGGACGGTCTACCATCTTGCCGTTCACGGCAATTACACCGGAACCCTTTGCCTGGGCCTCCTTGATGGCGGCAACAACGGCGCGGGCCTTGTTGATTTCCTTCTCAGTGGGTGTAAACACCTCATTCACAACCTCTATCTGGCGGGGGTTGATGATGGATTTCCCGTCAAAGCCAAGGGTTTTGATGAGTTCAACTTCCTTGCGGAAGGTCTCCATATCGTCAAGGTTGGAGTACACAGTGTCAAAGCAGGCAATGCCAGCCGCACGTGCTGCCACCACAATTTGCTCACGGGCAAGGAGGAGCTCCGCGCCGCCCGGAGTACGGTTGGTCTTGAGGTTTGCGCTGTAGTCCTCTGCGCCAAGGGCAATACCCATCATGCGCTTGGAGGCCGTTGCAATGGCATATGCGTTCACAATGCCAAGGGCGCTTTCGATGGCGGCCATGATCTGGGTGCGGCCAACGGCGCCGATCTCTTCCTCCACTTTGAGGATTTCAGCCTCAAGTTCACGGACTTCATCGGCAGTCTCCGTCTTGGGCATACGGATTACGTCCACACCTGCCTTAACAACGGCTTCTACGTCCTTTTTACCGTAGGGAGTGTTTAGAGGATTAATACGGACAACCATTTCCGTGGTGCCGTAATCTATGGATTTGAGGGCGTTGTGCACCAGAAGGCGCGCAGCGTCTTTCTCTGCCATAGTCACGGAGTCTTCAAGGTCCAGCATAATGCTGTCGGGGCCGTAGATATGGGCATCGGCCATCATTCCGGGATTATTGCCCGGAACGAACATCATGGTTCTCCTTAGTCTTTCCATACGTCCTTTCCTGTTGCGCGTACCGCCGCTGCAGTAACGCGGGCCCTTATGGTGCAGTCAAGTGCACCCTTGTCTATGGCGTCCACATGGGCGTCCTTTATTCCAAGGCCTTCAAGGGTCTCTGCGATCAGAGCCCTTATCTGCCTTCCGAACTGCGCCTCCACGGAGCTCTGCAGCTCAACTTCCAGCCCCTTTCCGGGGCCGATTTTTACCATAATATCTCCGGACTCAAGAGTTCCGGCTATTGCTTCTTTCATGCTTGATGTGCGGGTCTAAGTAAATCCAGTACTACTTTTACGGGGTTGAAGGTTTCTACGGGAACTTCCACAAAGAGGGTGTTCCAGTCACTCATGGAGCCGTTCCAGAGACCGGGGAGTTCAAGGGCCTTGAGTTCACGGCCTTCGAAGCTCTTGGAGCTGATGAATCCGGCCTGAGGGTCCACGTGCTCTAGGAGGTTGAATTTACCGCCCTTGTAATCTCTGAGGCAGCACACAAGGTCTACGGGGTTGAAGTGAGTGGCGTGGGACATTGCGGCCATGGCACCGGAATCGGCCTTATTGATCTGGACGCTTTCCAGGATCTGGAGGCTGGTGCAGCCGTCCTTGCCGGCAATGATGTAGGGGCCGCCGCCGGGTTCACCCTCGTTCTTTACCATGCCGCATACGCGGATGGGACGGTTGAGTTTTTCACGGAGCATCTGAATTCTGTCGGCCTCACCATGGGCAAGGGGCATCTGGATGCAGAGTTCCTTGTCAAGGAAGTTCTCTATCTCATTGCAAAGCTGCACGGAAGGGGCCTGGTCCAGCGTACGGAGGTAGTCAAATACCTTGTCCCTTAACTGGAGAGCGACGCCCATGAGGACCTGCTTGTACTCTGCGGTGACGGGCAGGAGCTTCTCATGTGCAACATTGTCTATGTTCTTTATGCTTACAAGTTCATCCTCCACCTTGTTAAGGTTGTAGATAAGGGCGCCGTGACCGGCGGGGCGGAAAAGAAGGGATCCATCGGCCTTACGGAAAGGCTTGTTCTCCATGTCCACGGCAAGGGTATCAGTGGCCTTGTCCTGGAAGGTGAAATGGATGTTGTACTTTACGCCGTAGCGCTTTTCGTAGGCCGATTTTACCTCTCCGATAGCCTCCTCAAACAGGGCCTGGTGCTCCGGGGAGATGGTGACCGTGAGATTGCAGGAACCGTCGGCATTACGCATATATTCCTGGGCTTCCACAAGGTGCTCGGCGATTGCGGTGCGTACTTCCTCAGGATAGCGATGGAACTTCAGGACGCCCTTGGGCTTGGAGCCATAGGCCAGGCCTTCTTCCTTGAGGAGGGCCTTGAGGGCCTTTAGGCGATACTCCTTTGTATCGGCCGGCTCCCCGAAGAGTTCAGGTGTGTAGAAGGCGAAATCCTTGATTTTGGCAGCCAGCTTGTAGCCGGGGGCGTCTGAAGGGAGATCCTCCCCCGCCTCAAGCTTTGCAAGGCCGCTGAACTGGTCCTTGAACATACGGGAGGCTGCACCGGAGGCAGGGACGAATTTGCTCTTGCCCTTTATATCGGCCTTCTTGTAATACTCAACAGCCTTGGCCACAGCGTCTTTGTCAAGCACCTTGATGCCGCGCTCGGGGGTTGCGGGGCCAACGATCTTCATCCAGGGAAAACCTGTCTTGAAATGCTCAATCTGATCTTTGACGCCTGCTACTGAAGCGCCGCGTTCCTCAATCTGGAGGATGTCTTTCTGGTTTAGCATAGTGTTATGGTTCAAAATAAAATTCTCTTCTGTAGTTATACTCACTGCGGAGTTTCTCAAAGTTGGACGGGTTTACGCGGAAAAGGAAATCGTCCGTGAAGATGGGATAATTGTACTGCACAGCCGCTGCGATCTCTCCCTGTGTTTTGCCTTTCACGTTTATGACCTTGGGCATGAGGGCATCTTCCATAGCGGGGCTGAAGAATTCCAGGTCCTTGAAGCCGAAGTGCCTTGCAATTGCCTGTACGGCCATTGCGGTGCCGTTTTGCTTGCCCTGATAGGAGTAGCCGGCAATGTGGGGCGTTGCTATGTCGCAGGCGTCTATGAGGATCTGGCTCACGTTGGGCTCATTGCACCAGGTGTCAAGGACCAGGGCACCAAGCTTGGGACGGGCCCTGAGGAGGGCGGCCTCATCCACCACTTCCCCGCGGGAGGCGTTTATGAAAATGGTGCCGGGGCGCATCTTCTCAAAGAAGGCGTCATTGCACATACCCTGGGTGGTGCTGTCAAGGGGTACGTGGATGGAGATGATTGTAGCCTGCTCCAGGAGAGTGTCAAGGCTCACAAAGCCTTCCTCTCCTTCCAGGGCTGCCCTGGGAGGGTCATTGAGAAGCACCTTGAGGCCAAGGGTACGGGCCATATGCTCTACCTTCCTGCCCACATTTCCTACGCCCACTATGCCCAGGACTGCGTCTTCCATCTTGATGGCGCGCCTGGACGTGACGGCGTACATTGCGGAAAATATGTAATTGGCAACCGCGCCGGCATTGCAGCCTTCGGCATTCTTTACCTCTATTCCGTTTTCACGGCACCACTGGAGATCTATGTGATCTGTGCCGATGGTTGCACTTGCAATCATCTTGACCCTGGTGCCGCTGAGGGTTTCCTCACAACAGCGGGTGCGGGTGCGGATGACTATAGCGTCTGCATCCATCATTGCCTCGCGGTTAATGGACCTTCCGTCCATATAGACTACTTCCGCATAGGGTTCCAGGACCCCTTTCAGGAACGGTATATTGGTATCTGCAACAATTTTCATAATAGCATACAAATATAATCATATTTGTTGGGATAAACAATTGCCTCTGCATACTCGCGTTACATTGAAAAAATCGGCAAAAGTTTTTGCTAATTCAAAAAATTGCATTACATTTGCAGTCCCAAAAGGAAAAACGGGGTATTAGCTCAGTTGGTAGAGCGTTTGAATGGCATTCAAAAGGTCAGGAGTTCGATTCTCCTATGCTCCACAAAAGTCGCTGATAATCAGCGGCTTTTTCTTTTTGTACACAGTTTCGTTCACAGTATTCCTGTAACGATACAGAAAAAACAAAGCAGGAGGCTTGATGACCTCCTGCTAAATTTGCCCCAAGACTACGTGGCGGAATTACTTCTAGAGCGAGGGCCTCGCGGGCGGGGACTTTTGCGCGACTCGATTACCCATCCGTATCACGGTGTTACTATCTCGTTGCAAAGTTAATGACTATTTTTAAAACCACAAAATGAAACAATATAAATATCCTGACGCCAGACAGATAATTGTCTCCGGTGATATCCATGGTGACTTCAAAACACTTGTTTTTAAACTGTGCATACAATACGGATGTACGGACACATTGCTTATCGTTGCAGGAGATTGTGGCTTTGGCTTCGATAAACCTGGCTATTACGATCGGATTTATAATACTGTTGCCGGCCGACTCCGCAAAGCTAACAATTGGATTGTTTTTGTAAGAGGGAATCATGATAATCCGGCTTATTATGCCGAAGAAAGGATTAATCATGCTCGTTGGAGAACTGTTCCTGACTATAGCATTATTTCTGTCTGTGAGCATAATATTCTATGCATAGGGGGTGCTACCAGCATTGATCGTTATCAAAGGATGAAAGAAAATGCCCGGAATCACATCAAGGATGTGTCGTATTATTGGCCGGATGAAGCGCCTGAGTATAAACCGGCAGAATTGGAGGCAATTCCAGGTACCATCGGGATTGACACGGTTATTACGCATACAGCTCCATCATTCTGCGAGCTAAACTCTCACATCGGCTTACAATCATGGGCAGAATGGGACTCGGAATTAATCAAGGATGTCGCTTCCGAGCGAACTGTCATGGACCAAATCTTTCAGAGTATCAAGAGCCAAGGTCATCCTCTGCAGAAATGGTTTTATGGCCATTTCCATCAATCATGGAACGGTTTCGTTGATAAAACACACTTTTCGATGCTTGATATAATGGAATTTAAAGAAGTATAAGCAGTTAAGCTATCTTTTACTCTTATGTTTAACCTGTTGGAGGTACCGAAGTACCACTCTTGAGAATTAGTACCATTTTAGTACCATTTTTCTTGAGGACCCTTAATAGAAGTGCGTAGGAGGCCGATTTTCGAG
>OMQK01000091.1:6931-11312 GCA_900313205.1 uncultured Bacteroidales bacterium
CCCTATGCTCCACAAAAAAGGTCGCTGAAAAGCGGCCTTATTTCGTTAGTGTGGCAGCCTCACCTATCCAACTCTCCATCAAAAGCACCGCCTTTGTCAGGTCATCCTGGAAGGTGGAGTGCTCGTGTAGAAAGGCCGGATTTCCCTGGGAGAGTTCGTTGAATAGATCCTTGGACATAGAGTTTGCATAGTCTGCTATGCAGTCCTCTATATGGTCCATCTCCCTTTCGGAAGTGGAATGCTCGTAGACCTTCAGCTTCTGGTGGAAGAAGGCGTATGCCAGCTCTACTGCGTTTTTATCGGCCTTCATTTCACGCAGTTAAGATGTTCCTGATAGGCATAGCCCTGGCTGGCCAGGAGGTGGTCCATCTCCTCCCGCTCCACGTTGAAGCAGTAGCAAATCTGGTCCAGGTTGTCGAAGATCTCGTCCCGGAGGAGGAAGTTGATGGTGGAGACCAGCATGGGGATGTCACTGAGAGGAAGGTGGTCCATTTGCGTTTACCTCCGCCTTATCCAGGATAATCCCTCGTTGGTGGAATAGTACAGGTGACCGTCATTGGTCTGGGCCAACAGTTCCCTGCCGGCATCCTGGATGGCAATGAAGGTCTTGGCCTGTGAACTTGTATTTTTGGATATCCAGCTGAGTCCCTTGTTAGAGGAATAATACACGCCTTTATCCGTAATGGCTACAATCTTCCCGTTGTAGGGAACAAGGTCACGGAACGTGCCGCAACTGCTGCCTGAATAGCGGGATATCCAGGAGAGGCCACGGTTGGTGGAGTATTCAATGCGATTGTTGGCCGGGTTGATTCTGATGAGTTCGTTGTTGAAAGTTATGAGCTGTGGCATAACGGTAATTGAGTATTTGTTTTCCTGTGCCACGAAGTTAAGGAAAAATAATGTCTTTTGCAAAAATCGGCCTGGCGCTTAACTCTTTCATTATCAGCGTGTTAAGTGAATCTGATTGTGCAGAATGGCCAATCAGGATTCTGTAATTTGCAGATAATCAGCCATTTATCTGCCAGGCGCTTTAATATGCCTTTCAATGACCTTGCTTCCTTCCACAACCTCGAAGCAGTCCGTCCCGTCCTCCAACTGCTGCCGATGGAAGCGGTATGAAGGATGGTCCTTGACGGCTTTCTATGCGGCGGCAAGAGCCTGCTCCCCATCCGGGTAGCGGAAGACCAGCGCGTCGTCCTTATGCGGCGCAGCCTTCCGCTCGTACGCCAGCATTCTGGCATCCTCATATCGCGCACGGTCCTCGTCAAACTGGCGGTCCCATTCGCGGTAGTACTCCATCCTGGGGTCCTCGAACAGGGACATCTGGACGGCCGATTCGTGTGTCAGGCGTGAAACTCCAAGGCCTACCTGGCGGATGGGCGTGACGCCGTCCCAAATCTCCGGGAGCATCTTGCGGGCGGCATTCAAGATGATGGCAGTGACATCTGACGGCTGCTCCAGGGTGGTCTGCTTCTGAGCCACCGTGAAGTCTTTGTACTTGACGAACATAGACACGCAGGAAGCGCGGAAATCGTCCCGGCGTATGCGGTGTGCCACGATGCAGGCCACGTTGAAAAGGGCCCTGTCGATATCCTTGGGATTCACAAGATCCGTCTGGAACGTACGCTCGGCGCTGTAACTCTTGGCCTCGGCAATCTCAGTCTCAACCGGGGAATCGTCCCGCCCGTTGGCGTTCTCGTGCAACTGCACGGCAAACTTCTGACCGACGAGCCTTGTGAGCGACCCCATCCCTATTGCCGCCAGTTGGCCGATGGTCCTGATTCCATACGCCACCAGCCGCTCCTCCGTCTTCTTCCCTACCCACAGGAGGTCCCTCACTGGCAGAGGCCACATTTTGGAGGGCACTTCATCGGCCCAAAGCGTATGCACCTTGTCCGGCTTCTCGAAGTCCGAGGCCATCTTGGCAAGTAGTTTATTTGAGCCGATACCGACGTTCACCGTGAAGCCCAGCGTATTCCTGATATGGTCCTTCAACTTAGTTGCCACCGCCACGGCATTTTCCGGCGTGCAGCGAAGGCTCATATCGATGAAGCACTCATCAATTGAGAACTGCTGCAGGATGGGCGAATAACTCCGGCAGATGCCGATAAAGTCCTCCGAGCACTGCTTGTACCACTCCCAGTCCCCTCGCATGATTATAAGGCCGGGGCACTTTCTGAGCGCCATTGAGACCGGTTCCGGGACGCGTATGCCCAGTTTCTTGGCTGGGATGGAGGCGGCAGTCACGATGCTTCGGCGGTCGGAGGGATCTCCGGACACGACGGATGGAACAAGCCGGATGTCCGGCTTGCCCTCCTTCACCAGTTTGACGCCCAGCCAACTGACAAAGGCGCTGTTCACGTCGATATGAAATATGATGCGGGGCACTGTGCTACGAAGTTACGGAAAATTTTCGCATTTATTTGAGCTTGGGCATTGGTTTGGCGCAAACAAGCGTTAGTTTTGCAGCAACAAATGAATTGAGCCATGTTAGAGATTGTTTTTTCCGTTGCCCTATATATCGGCGCTATTGTACTTTTGGTGAAAGGTGCATTTGCCTTCTGCAATAACAGCCATGAGAACGTTGTCACTGAGCCGTAGGTTTTCTGCGGCTTTTCCGGGAATTCTTCGTACCTTCGTCTGCAATATGAGAATGTACAATGGAATGGAGCGCCCGGAGTTCACGCCGGAGCGTATCACAGGGCTTAAGGCCGATGAAATATTCGTGTTCGGCTCCAACCTTGCTGGCATGCATGGCGGTGGTGCGGCGTATGTTGCCTTCAGGCAGTTTGGCGCCGTGATGGGCTGCGGCGTGGGGCTGCGGGGGCAGAGCTATGCCATCCCCACAATGCAGGGCGGTGTAGAGACCATCAAGCCCTATGTAGATGATTTCATCGCCTTTGCAAGGGAGCATCCGGAACTCTTTTTCTATGTCACCCGCATCGGTTGCGGCATTGCCGGCTTCCGGGATAAAAAAATAGCCCCGCTGTTCAGCGAGGCCGTAGGGCTTGAGAATGTTTGTCTCCCGGAGAGTTTCGTAAAAGCGCTGAATTAGTCGTTAAAAATGACTATATTAGCGGTATGTTTTACGCTATTCTTGGAATCATAGTTGCCGTGGCGTTGTTCCTGATATTCTGGGACGACCACGACCGTTCGTACAATAAAGCCGAAAAAGGGCAGAAAAAGCCCCAGCAGAATCATTATCAGAAAGAAGCCCCCAAGGCGCATTTCAGTTCCGTTCCTCCAAAGACGGAGCCAAAGAAAGAACAACCTAGAGTGGAGAAGAAACCTTCTTCCGGGCCATCCCTGAAGGACCAGATCCTCGGCGAGATTGAGGCTGCAATAGGCGATGCAAAGAAAGGTGCCGATGAACCGCTGAAACTCTTCGGTGAAGTGATGGGAATGGCCAGGGATGTAGTGAAAAACGCCATCAAGGAGGCTCAGGACGGGTGGAATTCAGTGCCGTCCCAGCCGGACGTTGTGGATGAGCAGTTCCCGGAAGAAGAGGAATTGGACCTTCAGTTTCTTGATACCATTGACTACTCCAATGACCTTGAAGAGAATACGGAAACCTTCGACATCACAGGTCTTAGATACCACTGCACGGTGTATGACTGCGGCAGGATTGTGGGCATAGTTAAGCCGGAACCGTCCAATGTGCATGACGCCCGGGCGCAGGCCGTAATCCGTAGTGACGGCAAACTGCTTGGCTATATCCCCCGCACGCAGCTTGACTGGTACGAGGACTTCAATGAGCAGAACCTCCCCTGCCCCTTCGTGGGCCAGATTGAGCTTGACCGGTCATCGGCCACTCTCATTGCCGAAATAAAGGTCATCATCCCCACCAGCCGGGAGTTCGTTGAAAGGGAGATTGAAAATGGTTTGGAATAAATTATTACACGCAATATGACACTCGAACAACAGATTCAGGAAGACATCAAGGCCGCTATGAAGGCCAAGGAAGCTGTGGCTCTTGCCGCGGCACGTGCAATCAAAGGAGAGATTCTCCTTTTCAAGACAGCCGAGGGCGGAAGTAAGCAAGTGACTGATGCCGATGTACTTAAGATGATCCAGAAGCTCATCAAGCAGCGTAAGGAATCTGCCGAGCAGTACACCGCCGCAGGGCGCCAGGAACTGGCCGACAACGAACTTGCCGAGGCTGCCGCCATGGAGAAGTACCTCCCCAAGCAGCTTTCCCTTGAAGAAGTGAAAGCCAATGCTGCCGGAGTTCTTCTTGTGTGCAAACTCCAGAACCACTACGACATCCATCACCTCTTTACCAAGGAAGACGCCCTTGTCACCTTCTTTGCCTCCCTTCTCCGCTCCGAACGCTTCGGTGAGAGCTCGGCACTTGGCCGTGCCAATATCATCATCTACAACT
>OMQK01000090.1:0-11896 GCA_900313205.1 uncultured Bacteroidales bacterium
CACCATTTCACCGTCCTTCCCAATGATTCCGGGGAAAGCCGCACCGGAGTCATCGTGTTCTGCAATTCCGACAACCGCTGCGTTCCCTTCTCCGTCACCCAGAAGGAGAATCAGGGCGTGGACTGGGACAAGGACTTCTTCCACCGCTCCCTGATGATGCGCTTCACCGCCACCTGGTGCGGCTGGTGTCCCTTTATGGCCGATGCCGTGAAGGTGGCCCAGGAGAGCCTCCCCGGAAAGATAGTCCCCCTGAACGTTCACGCCGCCGACAGTGATCTGGCTTTCAACCAGACAAGTACGCTGGCCTCCCAGTATAAGATAAGCGGATATCCTTCCGGAATCTTGGACGGCCGTCAGTCAATAGCAAATTATCAGGACCATACTTATACGGCAAGCCTCATTGTTGCCGCCGTCAAGGAAACGGAGCAGTATTACCCCGTTACCGCGGCTATCGGCCTGAATTCTTCTATCAGCGGCTCTACCCTTAACGTGGATGTCACGCTTTACCTCCGCAATGCCGAGGACTATAAGTTTACGCTGATGGTGACGGAAAGCGGCATAATCTGCCCTCAGGCCGATTACCACACTAATTCTTACGTGAACGATTATCAGCACGACGACATTGCCCGCATTTCCGTTACCGCCGCAAAGGGAGACGCCATTTCTTCTCCAGGAGAAATGAGCGTGGTGGAAAAGCACTATTCCACTACTATCCCTTCCTCCTACAACAAGAGCAATCTTAAGCTTGTTGCTTATGTCCAGCGCGCATTTGGCAGCCAGACGGAAAAATCCTCCGGCAGTTACGGCGGCTACTATGTAGACAATGCCGCAGTCGCCGCTGTCGGCGAGGAACTTAAACCCGTCTATGTGGAGTAGAAGAATACTCTTCTCGCTTGCCCTTCTCCTATCCATATGTTGGATGGGAGAAGCGCAGGTGCATACCCTTTCCGGAAGCATCGAGTCAAATTCGCTCCTGGATCTTTCGCCCGCCTTCTATTCCAACAACTACCTCAAACTGGACTATTCCTACGGCCGTTTTTCCGCCGGAATCCAGGCCGAATATTACCCTAACCCCCTGCCCGGATATGACGCCGGCCTCAAGGGAATCGGCCTTCCGGGAAAGTACATTGCCTGGACGGAGACATACTGGAACATTACAGCCGGAGACTTCTATGACCAGTTCGGGACCGGCATCATCTTCCGCAGTTGGGAAGACCGCAACCTTGGGTGGAACAATTCACTTGGCGGAGGCCGCGTTGGCTTCAGCACCCCCGGGGACGTTTTCTCCTTCAAGGCACTGGGCGGCTTCAAAAGGCAGTTCCCGTGGTATTCTTCCCGTTCCCTCGCAGGCGCCGAGGCCGCTCTCCGCTTTGGCGGCGTGTCCATAGAGGGCAGCGCCGTGGCAAGGATGGGGGATGGTAGCCCGTCCCTTTGGTGGAGCGCCCTTGCCTCCTGGAACACCGGCGGATTCAGCGCCAGAGCAGAATGGGTGGGAAAGCCCGGCGGCAATGCCCAGACCCTGGAACTGGGGTACGGGGCGGGGAAATTCTCGGCCACGGTCACCGCCCGCCGCCTTCAGAATATGCTGGACACGTTCGGGATGAATTACCTGCCGTCGCTCTGTATGGAACAGGCTTATATGCTTGCCTCCCTGAATCCCTACACCACTTTTTCAGATGGTGAATTCGGCTGGAGCGGGGACGTATATTACAGCGTCAAGGGCTGGAAATTCCACGTGAACGGCTGCTGGATATGGGCCCTTCCGAACGCGCTCCGAAACTGGGACGTTATGCGTATGGCATACCGCGACATCAACATCCAGGTGGAAAAGCGCTGGGGAAGGCGCCTCAAGACGGTTGCCTTCGTGAGCATCCAGGAGAATTCTCCCTCCCACGGAGACCGCAAGGCCACCAACGCCCAGAACGTGTTCGTTCTGGACGGCCTGTACCGTTTCCCGGGGAAACTGTCCCTGAGGCTTCAGGCCCAGTATTTGTATTCTCAGGAACTGACCCGTGACTGGATGGCCGCCTCCGCGGATCTTTCGTCGGTGGACGGATGGAGCGTCCACGTGCAGGATATGTACAACCACGGAGACACCGGGGAGCATTATTATGAAGCCGGTGTGTCCTACACCACAGGAGGTTTCAAGGCCGATCTTGCATACGGTCACCAGCGTTCCGGGATGATCTGCTCCGGCGGCGTGTGCCGCTGGCAGCCTGAATACAGGGGCGGCATCCTGAGGCTGTCTTACCATTTTTAGAGAGTATGAATATGAAAAAGATTATAGTTTTAGCGGCAGCGCTCCTTCTGGGCATTACATCATTATCGGCCCAGGATTATTTGAAAGTGGAGATCCAGACTATGGACGGAGGAAAGACCACTCCCGCTGAGTGGGTGGACCACAAGACTCCTTACGTGGTGTCATTCTGGTTTGTGACCTGCAAGTACTGCATAGAGGAGATGGATGCGGTAAGCGAGGTCTTTGAGGACTGGCAGGCGGAAAGACCCTTCCGCTTCATTGCGGTCTGCACGGACGACACCCGCTCCCTTTCCAAGGCCAAGGCCCTTGCGCGGGGCCGCGGCTGGGACGGCTTTGAGTTTTACTTCGACGTGAACAAGGAACTCACCCGCGCGATGAAGGTGACATCCTGTCCCTGCGTGTTCCTGTACGACAAAAACGGCAGGCTGGTGTATTCTCACCTGGGTTACACGCCAGGCGACGAAGAGGTCCTGTTTGAGAAGATAAAGGCGCTCTAGGCCTTCCACACCTTTAGGTATTCCTGGAGGGCCCACATCTCGTCACGATAACGGGCGGCGGCTGTGAAATCAAGATCCGCTGCCGCTTTCTGCATTTTGCGCTTGGCTTCTTCGGCGGCTTTCTCCACCTGTTCGCGGGACATGGAGCGGATGACGGGATCCTGAAGCACGGCGGCAAGATCTGCGGTGATGTATCCGTCCACATAGGCCGATGAAGTTTCCCTCTTGGCGTCGTGGCCAAGGCCCACCTTCACGTCTCCCTTGCCAAGTTCGGAGGCACTGGGGACATATTCCGGGGCCGATACGCTGTCCTTTGCGCTTACATGGCCGGTGACGCTGTTCTGGAGAACGGGGTTCAGGAAGCCGGACACGTGGGTTGTGTCGTCTCCGGAGCGCACAAGTTCCGTCATGAGGGGGTTGGCGTGGGCCGCAACCTGCTTTGGCGTGATGCCGTGGAGCTTGTTGTATTCCTGCTGCTTCTTCCTGCGGCGGGCTGTTTCACGGATGGTCTCGTCCATGGATTCCGTCACGGAATCGGCATACATTATGACAAGGCCGTTGAGGTTTCGGGCGGCGCGGCCGGCGGTCTGGGTAAGGGCGCGTCCGCTCCGGAGGAACCCTTCTTTATCGGCATCCAGAATGGCCACAAGGGATACGGTGGGGATGTCCAGGCCTTCCCTCAGGAGGTTTACGCCGATGAGGACGTCAAAGAGGCCGTTTTTGAAATCTTCTATGATCTCCACGCGCTCTGCGGTGTCTACGTCGGAGTGGATGTATCGGCAGCGTACGCCGTTTTTGGTGAAGTAGCTGTCCAGTTCTTCGGCCATCCTTTTGGTGAGGGTGGTCACAAGAACCCTCTCGTCCCTTTCGGCCCTTATGCGTATTTCCTCCATAAGGTCGTCCACCTGGTTTTTGGTTGGCCGGACCTCGATGGGAGGGTCCAGGAGGCCGGTTGGGCGAACTATCTGCTC
Organism: uncultured Bacteroidales bacterium; assembly: GCA_900313205.1. Taxonomy (GTDB): domain Bacteria; phylum Bacteroidota; class Bacteroidia; order Bacteroidales; family UBA932; genus Cryptobacteroides. The sequence continues at coordinate 3,729 of OMQK01000090.1, forward strand.
CACAACAAGGCCTTCGGACTTCTCAAGCTCGTAATCGGCCGGAGTGGCGCTTACGTATACCGTCTGGCCGGTTATGGACTCGAATTCGTCAAAGGTGAGGGGACGGTTGTCAGAGGCGGCAGGGGGGCGGAAACCGTATTCCACCAGGGTTTCCTTGCGTGAGTGGTCCCCGCCGTACATTGCGCGGATCTGGGGGAGGGTTACGTGGGATTCGTCTATGAACACCAGAAAGTCCTTGGGGAAGTAGTCTATGAGGGTGAAGGGACGCTGGCCGGGCTTTCTGCCGTCAAAGTAGCGGGAGTAGTTCTCAACGCCGGGGCAGTAGCCCATCTCCTTTATCATCTCTATGTCATATTCCACCCTCTGTTTCAGGCGTTTGGCCTCAAGGTATTTGCCTATTGACTCAAAGTACTCAACCTGCTTCACTAGGTCGTCCTGGATCTGGCTTACGGCCTTGGCGCCCTTTTCCTTGGAGGTTACGAAGTTCTTGGCGGGGTAGAGGTCAATCTTCTCCATTTCCTCGAAGATGGCGCCGGTAACGGGGTCTATGAGGGCTATTCGGTCCACTTCGTCGCCAAAGAACTCAATGCGGGCGGCGTAATCGGCCCCTCCAAGGAAGATATCTACCGTATCTCCGCGTACGCGGAAGCTGCCGCGCTTGAAATCAGTCTCCGTGCGGTAGTAGAGGGCGTCAACTATCTTGTACAGGAGGCGGGTCATGGACATGCGCTCTCCCTTATGGACGGTGACGGTCTGGTCATGGAAATCGTCGGGATTGCCAATTCCGTAGAGGCAGGAGACGGAGCTGATGACAATCACATCCCTTCTACCGCTCATCAGGGCCGATGCTGCGCTGACACGGAGTTCGTCAATTTTGTCGTTGATGCTCAGGTCCTTCTCAATGTATGTGTCCGTGACCGGAATATATGCCTCCGGCTGATAATAATCATAGTAGGAAACAAAATACTCCACGGCATTCTCCGGGAAGAAAGCTTTGAATTCACCGTATAGCTGGGCCGCCAGGGTTTTGTTGTGACTCAGGATGAGGGCGGGCCTCTGGAGCCTCTGGATTACATTTGCCATAGTGAAAGTCTTGCCGGATCCTGTTACGCCAAGCAGCGTAACGTCCTGCACACCCTGGCTCAGGGCGGTGCATAACTGGTCTATGGCTTCCGGCTGATCCCCGGAAGGAGAGTATGGTGAATTCAGTTTGAAATTCATTCCCAGGACTTTTAAAAATTTAAAAAAAAGCCGTAAAAATTTGTTCTATGGAGAAAAATGCTTAAATTTGCATTGATAATCCTTTATAGGGTATTTAAAAACGGCAAAATTTATTAACGTTAATACAAAATTATGAAAGGTATCAAAATGATTCTTGGAGCTCTTGCAGCAGCAAGCCTCCTCTTCTCCGTGAACGCTTTCGCTCAGGAGAATGCAAACCGTGATGAGAACGGTAAAGTCGTTCGTGGTGCTTATGAAACCAACAAGGCTTTTGACAACACTTGGATTGGCCTTGGCGCTGGTTGGAATGCAGGCCTGAACCTCCAGAACCAGTCCGGTATTCCCTTTGCTCAGGGCATCGGCGGTCTCGCAGTAGACGTATCCCTCGGCAAATGGTGGACTCCCTTCATCGGAGGCCGTATCAACTGGCTCGGTCTTGCCAACAACGTTCTTGGCAAAGACGGTGCACCCCTCAATCCTGCACAGCACTTCATTACCGGTGACCTCCTCTGGAGCCTCACTGACAGCTTCTGGGGTTACAAAGAGACCCGCGTTTGGAATGTTGCTCCTTACCTCTCCGGTGGTCTTGCAATCACTCCCGCTTCTGCAGCTGAATGGATTTACGGTGGTGGTATCCTCAACCGCTTCTACCTCAGCAACCGCGTAGACCTCCTCCTTGACTTCCGTGCAATGGTGGCAAAGGCTTCCTGGTATGGTGTTGAGGTTAACAAGAGTATCGGCCGCTTCGAGTTCCCTCTTTCCGCTACCATCGGTGTAGCTATCAAGCTTGGAAAGACCGGTTTCAACCGTCACAGCTCAATCACTCCCGTTGTTATCCCTGTTCCTTTCACCACAGAGCAGTACAATGCCCTTGCAGACAAGGTGGCAGCCCTGGAGAAAGAGAATGCAGAGCTTAAGGACAAGATCGCAGCTCTTGAGGATGAGGTTGCTCCTCTCCGTGAGCTTGTTGATGGCCAGACCTATCTCTATGAGAATGGTAAGTTCACTGCTGTTGACGTGAAGCCCGGCAGCCCTATCACCCTCTACTTCGATTGCGGCAGCGCAAAACTGTCAGAGCGTGAGAAAGCTCACTTCGAGTACTTCGCAAATACCGTTGTTGACGGTGACACCAAGCTCGCAGTCAATGGTTATGCCGACAAGCAGACCGGTTCTGCAAAGCGCAACCAGCAGCTCTCCGAGCAGCGTGTAAAGACCGTGGTTGACCTTCTCCTGAAGGCCGGTGCCAAGGAAGAGAACATCGAGAGCGCTGCTCACGGTGCAACCGTACAGCTCTTCGACGGCGCTGCTAAGAACCGCGTAGTTACCGTAGAGCTCCAGTAAGATCTTATCTTACCTTATCTAAAGGCATCCCTGCACAAGGGATGTCTTTTTTTTGCTATCTTTGCACCTGTTAATTGTATTTGTGATGAGACTACCTGCCGAATGGGAACCGCAAGGTTTTGTGCAGCTTACATGGCCGCACAAGGATTCACTCTGGTATGAAGTTGAAAAGGTTCAGGAATGCTATACCCGCATAGTATCGGCCATACTCAGGTATGAGCCTGTCCTTATTGTTTGCCGTGACCGGCTTGAAACAGTTGAGGACCTGAAGCGCTGCGGCCTTGAGGATGTTTCCGGAATCCGCTTTGTTCAGGCGCCTATCAATGACACATGGGCCAGAGACCACGGCGGCATATCCGTTTTTGGAGATGACGGGAAGAAGTATGTCCTGGATTTTGTGTTCAATGGATGGGGCCTCAAGTTTGCCTCAGACTTTGATAATCAGATTACCCGCCGCGCTTTTGAGGCAGGCGCTTTCAATGCCATTTATCGTGATATGCGTCCTTATGTCCTTGAAGGAGGAAGCATAGATTCGGATGGTGCCGGGACTCTTCTTACTACATCGGAATGCCTCCTGTCTCTTAACAGGAACGAATATCTCTCAAGGGAGGAGGTGGAGAAGAAACTTTCGTCGGCCTTTGGTCTCAAACGTATCCTTTGGATAGATTACGGCGGCATAGCTGGGGATGACACAGATTCCCATGTGGATATCCTTGCGCGTTTCTGCAGTTATGATACAATTGCATATACGTCATGTGAAGACCCTGAGGATGAGAATTTTGCATCCCTTAAAGCAATGGAGGAGCAGTTGAGGAGCTTCCGTACTCTTGAGGGCAAGCCCTATAGGCTCATCCCGCTTCCTCTTCCAGAGCCTCTTTATCTGGACGATTACAGGCTCCCGGCTTCATATGCCAATTTCCTTATTATAAATGGGGCTGTCCTTATGCCGGGTGCAGGCTCACCCCTGGATGATGTGGCAGCTTCACGCCTCCAGGAAGCCTTCCCTGACCGCAAAGTTGAAGTCATAGATTGCCGCCCCCTTCTATCCGGCCACGGCGGCCTCCACTGTGTCACGATGAATTATCCGGCCGGCTGGTAGGGACTATTTTCCAAAGCGTTTTAGGAGAATGTCGTAGGCGTCTATGCGGCGGTCGCGGAGGAAGGGCCAGCCGCGGCGGACGTATTCGCTCTGTTCCATGTCAAGTTCAACTACGCGGACGCCTTCTTCGCTCTTCTCAAATTCCGTGAGGAGCTCTCCCTGGGCACCTGTAGCAAAGGAATGTCCCCAGAAGTCTATGCCTGTGGAATGGCCTGTGGGGTCTGGCTCCACGCCGGTGCGGTTCACCGTGATGACCGGCAGACCGTTGGCAACGGAATGGCCTCTCTGGACCAGCTGCCAGGCCTGGCGCTGCTGGGCCTGCTCCCAGTCGGGGTCTGTGGGAACGCCTCCGATAGCGGTAGGATAGATGAGCATCTCCGCCCCGCCAAGTGCCATGGCACGTGCGGCTTCAGGGTACCACTGATCCCAGCATACAAGCACTCCAAGTGTGCCTACGGAGGTTTTTATGGGCTGGAAGCCAAGGTCTCCGGGGGTGAAGTAGAATTTTTCGTAGAATAGGGGATCGTCCGGAATATGCATCTTGCGGTATGTACCTGCAATGCTGCCGTCTTTCTCCAGGACCACGGCCGTGTTGTGGTAGATGCCGGGGGTGCGGCGCTCAAAAAGTGACAGTACCAGGACTATTCCAAGTTCACGGGCAAGTGCGCCGAAACTCTCTGTGGAAGGGCCGGGAATGGGCTCTGCGAGGTCACAGAGCTTTGCATTTTCCTCCTGGCAGAAATAAAGGCTGTTGTGAAGTTCCTGTAGAACTACAAGCTCTGCGCCCAAAGCTGCACAGGCGCGGATCCCTTCCTGAAGACGGGCTATGTTCCCGGGAATGTCTGCGGTGCAGTGCTGCTGCACCATGCCTACTTTTATTTTTCTCATAAGATTCTTCGACTACGCTCAGAATGACAGTTGTGCTATTTGTATCTGGAGAATTGACGGAGTTCTGTCTCTGCCTTGATCTTGTCTATGATGGCGCACACAAGGCGGAAGGTACGGCTGTCCTTTGTATAGGATGCCGGTGTGATGAAGTTCACGCGGCCCTGCCTCAGGAGCTTACGGGCGGCGTCTTTCTTGCCGGGACGGGAGGGATCAAAAACCGCAATAGCGTTACCTCCGGAAAGGCTTACAAGCTTCATGGAGGGGATATCGGTCTCTCCGTCTCCGAAGTAGATCATGTGGTCCATGGAGATGCGTTTGTCGGCATCGGCCCAACTCTCGTTGACAAGCTTTGAGTCACGGGCGGAGAATATTCCTTTCTGTATCTTATACAGGTACTGCGTTTTGCCGGTGTAGTCTACGGCTATGCCGGGCCATTCTGCCACGCCTTTGTCGTCGTAAATGAAGCTTCCGGCAAAGATGTGCTTGAATTCCTTTGCAATGGGGCAGCCCTCGATTATTTCCGTAAGGCCGGAAGAGTTGATATAATGCTCAATGATCACTCCGTGGGCCTTGCCGTAGGCGTTTACGTTCTGGAACCAGTCACGGACTCCCTCGTAGAGTTTAATATCGGCCCCGTACTTTTTGAAGCCCTCGCGGGTGAGCTTGATATGGTTCTTACGGGCTTCATCGTGCATGAGTTTCATGTATGCAAGGATGTTTGAGGCATCCTGCCCTTTGGCTATGCCGTCACTTTTTGCCCAGAATTCCGCAGGCGTCTGGCCAACGGCCTGGATGAACCCGAACTCCTGCATGTTGCCCGGGGAAAGGGTTCCGTCGAAGTCGTAGATAAGGGCTATGATAGGTTTTCTTCTCATCTAAATATCTTTCAGTCTGCAAAGATACTGATTTTTTGCTTACCAAAATAATTGTTATCTTTGTAGATAGTATTGAAAAACCTAAAACCTAAGATATGTCAAATTATCCTCATTATCTTCAGCGCCTTCAGGACGCTACACGTAAGTTCTGGGACAAGCCCGCGCTGAACACAATCGGCGGAGATTCATTTACTTACGCCCAAATGGCAACGGATATCGCCCGTTTCCACATTGTCTTTGAAAAAGCAGGCTTCAAGAAGGGAGACAAGATAGCCCTCTGCGCCAACAACGGTGCAAAGTGGGGTTTCGCCTACCTTGCCGTCAACACATATGAGACCGTAATCGTTCCTATCCTGGCCGATTTCACCCCTGAAAGCGTTATGGGCCTTGTCAATCACAGTGACAGTATAGCCCTCTTTACCAACGCCGCCCGCTGGGCAAAGATGGATCCGGAGAAGATGCCTGCCCTCAAGGTGGTCTTTGATGTAGACAACTGGAAGGTTCTCTTCTGCCGTGATGCCAAAATCCAGGAGGCCGTTGATAACCTTGATAAGCTTTTTGCAGAGAAATACCCCAAGGGATTCGGCCCTGAGGACGTTGTGTTCCCTACGGACAACTGGGACGACCTATCCACCATCAACTACACTTCCGGCAGCACCGGAGACCCCAAGGGCGTAATGCTCACGTACCGTAACTTCAGCGCAAACGTGGACTATTCCCAGCGTAACGTCCCCGCAGGAGACAAGATGGTCTCAATGCTTCCCATGGCCCATATGTACGGCCTGGTGATTGAGTTCCTGTATCCCCTTTGCAACGGTACGTCCATCTACTGGATGGGTAAGGCTCCCACCCCCGCAACCCTTCTCAAGGCTTTTGCCGATGTAAAGCCCTACCTCCTCATAACCGTTCCGCTTGTGATGGAGAAGATATACAAGAGCAAGGTAAAGCCAACCCTTGACAAGCCCCTCATTAAGTTCCTCACAAAAGTTCCTGTCCTTAACAATGTGATTTACAAGAAGGTGAAGGACGGCCTTGTACAGGCCTTCGGTGGCAATGTCCAGGAATTCATCATGGGCGGTGCAGCCCTCAACCCTGAGGTGGAGCGCCTGTTCAAGAAGATCAAGTTCCCTTACCTTGTAGGTTACGGCATGACAGAAGCCTGCCCGCTCCTTGCCTATGAGCACTGGACCAAGTACGTGGCAGGTTCCTGCGGCAAGGCTGTTGATGTGGCCGAGGTCCGCATAGACTCCGATGATCCCCAGCACGTTGTTGGTGAAATCCAGGCCCGTGGTGAGAACATTACAATAGGCTACTATAAGAATGAAGAGGCAACTGCAAATGCCTTCACTGATGACGGCTGGCTCCGTACCGGAGACCTTGGCATCATTGACGCAGAAGGTAACATCTTCATCCGTGGCCGCTCAAAGAACATGATTCTTGGTCCTTCCGGCCAGAACATCTACCCCGAGGAACTTGAGGCAGTGGTTAACAACCAGCCCTATGTCATGGAATCCGTGGTGGTAGAACGTGGCGGCAAGCTTGTTGCCCTTGTGTTCCTTGATGAGCAGTCAATAGCCAAGGCCCTCCTTGACAATGAGGCCAAGGCAGAAATTCCTGAGAACATCCGCCTGGGTGCCAACCGCCAGCTTCCCGGCTACAGCCAGATTGCAAAGGTGGAGCTGATGGACAAGCCCTTCGAGAAAACTCCAAAGATGAGTATCAGAAGGTTCCTCTATAAATAGGCCCTACGCGCGTACGGAATAAAAGTTTTGCCAGCCTGAAAAAAGGCTGGCAAAACTTTTTTCCGTCCGCTCCACAACGCCCACACGCATATCTGCCAATATGTCAGAAAGGCCGATGTTGGCTTGCATTTTGACTATATCAATGCCGGAATACAATAAAAACTACATATTATGGCAAACAAAGGACAGATAGGAGTAACCACGGAAAACATATTTCCGGTTATCAAGCAGTTTCTTTACAGTGACCACGAGATTTTCCTCAGGGAACTTGTGGCAAACGCAGTTGACGCAACCCAGAAGATGAAGGCCCTGGCCGCTTCCGGAGACTGCAAGGAGGAACTTGGAGACCTCAAGGTCCACATTGAACTGGACGAAAAGGCCAAGACCCTCAGAATCATTGATAATGGTATCGGCATGACGGAAGAGGAGGTAGACAAATATATCAACCAGATTGCCTTCTCAAGCGCCGGGGAATTCCTTGAGAAGTACAAGGACCAGATTCAGAATATCATCGGCCATTTTGGCCTTGGGTTCTACAGCGCCTTCATGGTCTCAAAGAAGGTGACCATTGAAACGCTGTCCTGGAAGGAGGGCGCAAAGGCCGTTAAATGGACCTGCGACGGTTCTCCGGAATACACCATGGAGGATTGTGACAAGGCCGATAGAGGCACCGTCATCACCCTTTACCTTGACGATGATTCCTCTGAATACGCAGAGAAATCCCGCATAGAGTCCCTTCTCCAGAAGTACTGCAAGTTCATGCCAGTTCCCATCGTCTTTGGAAAGGTGCAGGAATGGAAGGACGGAAAATATGTGGATACGGACAAGGACAAGGTGATTAACTCAGTGGAGCCCCTCTGGACCAAGGCGCCGTCAGAGCTCAAGGACGAGGACTACCTTGGATTCTACCGCACCCTCTTCCCCATGAACGAGGAACCGCTTTTCTGGATTCACCTCAATGTGGACTATCCTTTCAACCTCACCGGTATCCTCTACTTCCCT